>JBHIBI010000045.1:0-8895 GCA_046758985.1 Dehalococcoidia bacterium | reverse complement strand
ACCACCAGCCGCCCCTGCCGGTCGTAGGTCACGCCATCGGCCTTGCCCGATGGCGCGATGAGGACGCTAGGCCCCTGTCCGGGCACCCATTTCCAGATGGTGTTGCCGATGATATCGGTCCATGCCAGGTAGCCCTCGCGGGCGTTCCATACCGGCCCCTCGGTGAAGATGTACCCATGGGAGACCCGACCTAGGGTCGCCTGCTCGGGCACAATGCGCTGGAAGCCTGGGGAGGTCGTGTCCGTGACCATCACACCCTCCGGGTACCGTAGACGTTCAACGATTCGTGTAACAGCATCAGTCCCCCTTGTAGGAGCTCCGGCCGGCCAGGGACCAGAGCTCGCCCTTGAGCCTGGTGAGCATAAGGAGCTTGGTCATCTCCATCAGCAGAAGCCCCGTGCTACCACCGGACAACGCCCACACAGACTAGCCAGCGGGCCACTCCCGCCCGGTGAGGTAGCGGTGGGCGGCGATGGCTGCTGTAGCACCATCTCCTGCTGCCGTGACTATCTGGGCCGCCGAGTGCTGACGTAGGTCCCCGGCAGCGTACACCCCCGTCACATCAGTCTCCATCCACAGGTTCACCGGAATGTGCCCCGCATTATCCAGGGGGAGGACATCCCTAAGGTAGGCGGTATTGGGGTCCAGCCCAATGTACACAAACAGCCCTGCCAGGTCCACCTGGGAGGTCTCGCCGGTGACGACATCCCGGACCCGAACCCCGTTGACACCCTCAGCCGTGCCCAAGACTCCCTCCACCACCGTGTTCCATCGCACCGCGATCTTGTCATACCCCAGGACCCGCTCCTGCAGCACCTTCTGGGCATCCAGTCTATCCCCCCAGTGGAAGAGCAGCACTTTGGAGGCGTACTCCGTGAGGGTCAGGGCCTCATCCATGGCCGAATCACCGCCGCCGATAACCCCCACCACCTGGTCACTATAGAAAGAGCCGTCGCAGGTAGCGCAGTGGGAGACGCCCCGACCCTCGTACTCCTCCTCTCCTGGGATGCCCAGCTTGCGCAGGGTGGAGCCTCCAGCTATTATCACCGCCTTGGTGGTCAGGTCGCCGTCGACGGTCCGCACTATGCGATAGGGCTCTGATAGTTCCACGCCGGTCACCTCAGCAAACCGGAACTCCACGCCGCTGTCCATGGCCTGCTCCTGGAACAGGGCTGCCAACTGGGAGCCGGAGATACCCTGGGGAAACCCGGGGTAGTTCTCGATCCTCTCCGCGTTGATGATCTGGCCCCCACCCATCAAGCGGTCGAGAACCACGGTCCGCAGACCATGGCGCGCAGCGAAGAGCCCCGCTGTGAGTCCTGCCAAGCCTGCCCCGATAACCACTACATCGTAATCGCTCGTCACGGTGTACCTTCCTCCAGGTCGTCTGGCATCTCGATAGCCCTGACGGCCGCCTCAAACGATCAATCCCCAGGTTAGGGAAGCAGAAGGACCTTGCCAGTGGTCTGCCGGCCCTCCATGGCGCGGTGGGCCTCCACTGCCTCTGCCAGCGGGAAGGTCTTGCTGATGCGCACCTTGAGCTGCCCCGATGTAATCCAGTCGAACAGGTCCTGCGCGCGCTGGAGCAGCTCCTGACGGGTCGCCACATGATGTATCAGGCCGGGGCGGGTGAAGAAGTAAGAGCCCCTGTTCAGGACTCTGGGATCCACGGGTGACACACGGCCACTGGAAGTGCCAAAGAGCACCATATAGCCTCGCGGGGCCAGGCAGTTAATACCCTGATCAAAGGTGGTCTTGCCCACGCCATCGTACACCACCTGGACCCCCTGGCCATCGGTGGCCTCTTTAACCGCCTCCTCGAAGTTCTCGCGAGTGTAGATAATGACCTGATCAGCCCCTGCCTCACGGGCCAGCGCTGCCTTCTCCTCCGTAGAGACGGTGGTGAAGACGTGGGAGCCCAGGCGCTTGGCCATCTGAATCAGCAGCAGGCCAACACCGCCAGCCCCGGCGTGAATCAGGACCCTCTCTCCTGCCTTGAGCGGGTAGGTGGAATGCACCAGGTAGTGGGCAGTCATCCCCTGGAGTATGGCCGCAGCCGCAGTCTTGGCATCAATGCCTTCAGGCAGCTTGACCAGACGATGGGCCGGCACCACTACCTGCTCAGCGTAGGAGCCCGGTGTGTGGATGTAGGCAACCACGTCCCCAACCCTAACATCCGTTACGCCGTCACCAATGGCTTTAACCACTCCAGCCCCCTCGATCCCCGGGATCATGGGAAGGCTGGCCGGGGGATTGATCCCTGAACGGGTATAAATGTCGGTGTAATTAACGCCAATGGCCTGGAGCTCCACCAGGGCCTGGCCATCCCCTGGCTGAGGATTGGCACACTCCTCGTACTTCAGCACCTCGGGTCCGCCAATCTCGTGGATGCGAATCGCTCTCATCGTGCTCCCTCCTCCAGATGGGTACTGCGGCAACTAGTATATACGCTGGCTCGGATCTGGCAAGCTCAGGCATCCTGCCAATCCGCTCATGAGGAAAACCTACCCTGCGCCCGCAGGAATGTCAACATCGCAGCCGCCTGCTCCTCGATTTGACCCGGACCTAGGGCTGGGCTACTATCGGTGGGTGTTATGCGGGGTCAGGAGGGTGAGCCATGGAGCGCGTGGGGTACCTGAATGGGGAGTTTGTCCCCCAGAGCCAAATGCTGATCTCCGTGGAGGACCGGGGCTTTCACTTCGGGGACACTGTCTACGACGTGGAGCGTACCTTCAACGGCCAGGTGTTCCGCCTCCGGGAGCACATGGAGCGGCTCTACCGTTCCCTGGCCGCTGTGCGCATGGACCCGGGCCTGGGCCTGAAGGAGATGGAGCGGCTCACCCTGGAGGTGGTGGAGCGGAATGAGCCCCTCCGAGAGCCAGGCGGCGACTACGTGGTACGGCAGTTTGTGACCCGCGGTTGCGGTGCTAGCGCCCTGGACCAGGCCCCGCCGACGGTGGGCATCTTTGTCAGCCCTATCAACTTCACCCGTTTCGCCCCCCTCTTCAAAAAAGGCGGTGCCCACGTGGTGTTCCCGCGCACTCGGAGTTACCCTCCCGAGGCCCTGGACCCGAAAGTCAAACACTACAGCCGGATGAACTTTGTGCTGGCGGAGCTAGAGGCGGCGGACGTTGACCCCGAGGCCTTCCCCGTGCTGCTGGACACGGAGGGGAACATCACCGAGCACGTACGGATGAACTTCTTTCTCCTGACCAACGGCGTGCTGCGAAGCCCCAGGGAGCGGGCCATTTTACAGGGCATCTCCCGCATGACCGTGCTGGAGCTGGCCAAGAACCTGGGCATTCCCACGGTGGAGGAGGACCTTCAGCCCTACCATGCCTACACCGCCGACGAGGCCTTTTTGACCAGCACCCAACCCTGCATCCTGCCGGTGGGCCGCATCGATAACCGTCCGCTGCGGCAGCAGGCGCCAGGGCCCGTGGTGCAGCAGTTGCTGGCCGCCTGGAGCGAGCTGGTGGGTGTGGACATCGTGGGGCAGGTCCTAAGCCACGGCTAGCAGTAAATCCGCATTTGCCGGCTTCAGTGGCGGCGTGGTGCTCATCCCCTGGGCCGCCCCTTCGACATACGTCTCCTTCTCCCAACCCTGGCAGTATGTCAACCTACGGTCCTTGCAAAGGAGCCGCTGGGAGGCTAGCCTCTTCTCTGGTATGATGGAGAAAAGAGAGGAGGAAGTTATGGTGCTGACCGAGAGACAGGGACAGTTTATCCAGGAGCAGCGGTTGTGTTCGTTAGCTACCTTGCGGAAGGATGGCTCTCCTCAGAACACCCTGGTGTACTACCTCTACGAAGACGGGAAGTTCTTCATCACCTCGACCAAGCCCCGCATCAAGACCATCAACATTCAGCGGGACCCGCGGGTGGCACTCTGTGTACTCCAGGAGGGGCCACCCTTTAACTATGTGCAGGTGTTGGGCACAGCGGTGGTCACCGAGGAGGAGCTGGTGGAGCGCACCGCCCGGATTTTCCTCCGCTTCCGTCCTCAGCTCCCGGAGAACTTTCCCCAGTACCTCGCCAACGAGCAACGGGTGCTGGTGGTGGTGACGCCGGAGCGGACGACCGAGCGGTTCGCCTAGGCTGAGCTAGCGACACCGCTGAGTCTCCTGGACAACGTAGGTGCGAAGCTCCTCCGGCAGCGGCGGCAGGTCCCCCACCACGGCGTTCTCTTCGATACGCTTTGGCCGCGAGGTGGCGGGGATGACTACGCTGACCCTGCGGTCCGCCAGTACCCAGGCCAGCAACGCCTGGGCCCAGGTCACGATGCCGTGCTCCCGCAGGAGCGCCAGGTCGGGCTGCCTCCGCAGGTGCGCCAGGAACCCCGGGCCACCCAGGGGCCGCATCACAATGACCCCGATCCCCAGCTCCTGGGCCAGAGGCAGCAGCTCCCGCTCACACTCCCGCTCTACGACGTTGTAGGGAACCTGGATGGTGTTCACCCGGTGACTTCGCATGATCCGGGCCATCTCCGCGTAGGCGCTGGGCCCGTAATGCGTGATGCCGATGAGGCCGATCCGCCCCTCCTCCCTGAGCCGCTCCAGAGTGAGCAGATGGGTGCGCCAGTCCAGCAGGTTGTGGACCTGCAACACGTCAATGTAGTCGGTGCCCAGGAGCTGGAAGGAGCGGGCGATCTGGGCCTCTCCCTGTTCCCTCCCCGAGGTCCAGACCTTGGTGGCCAGGTGGAACCGCTCTCTCCTCCCCTGGATGGTCGTCCCTATCACCCGCTCGCTCTCGCCGTACATAGGGGAGGAGTCGAGGAAGCTCACGCCGTGGGCCACGCACGCATCGATGATCTGACGCCGTACAGCAATCTCCCGCTCCGTGTGTACGTCGAAGGTACTCCAGGTGCCCATGCCAACGGGAGCGACGCGTAGGCTTGCCAGCGAGCGGAGCTGCATCAGTTTGCCCGCGAGGGTAGGAGCACCACAGCACTGCCGGGCACCAGCACCTCGCCATCCTGCTTCTCCACCCAGACCTCGCACTCCACGGCGTGCTTCCCCTCTTGCACCCAGGTGGAGCGCACCACGCCCTTGGCGGTGAGCGTATCTCCTAGGAAGGCGGGACGGCGGTGCTGATAGGAGAGCTTCCAGAGCCAACCGAAGTCGCCAGCCCACTCCTGGGCCAACTGACCGAGGAGGGTCCCGTACAGGGAGCCGTTGAGCACCAGATCGGGGTAGCCCTCCTGCCGTGCCCAGTCCTTGTCATAGTGGATGCGGTGCCGGTTCCAGGTGATGGCGCTGAACATGAAGAGCTGGATAGCTGAGATCCGTTGGCTCACGGGCGGGATCTCTTGCCCAATGGCTACGTCCTCGAAGTAGAGCTTAGGCATCGTCGTCACCGAGCCCTCCAGCCTCAGCGGCAGACGTAGGTAAAGTGCTGCCGGGCCACTAGCTCACCCCGCTGGTTGCAGTATTCGGTCTCGGTGGTAGTCAGGAGCAGGGGCCCGCTGCGCCCCTGGCGCTGCACGATATCGGCGACGCGGCGGCGAGCAGTGATGACGTCGCCAGGGCGAACGGGAAGGAGGAACTCGAACTCGTTGCCGCCTGCCATCCGCCGGGGGAGCTCCGGCGGGAAGGGGAGCACCGATTCGGGAACGGAACTCCCATCGGGAGACAGCTCCTGCTCCGGAGGGTCATCACCCAGAATCCCGAAGAACATGGGCGGGGCGACGACGCCGCCGTAGGACGAGTCTTTGGCGTACTCGGGATCGGTGTAGAGAGGGTGCTCGTAGCCGGCGGCCTGAGCGAAGCGTCGAATGTCCCGATGGGTGACCACCTCGCTGGTGTAGGTGCCCATCTCCCGGCCGATCCAGGCCCGCAGATCATCCGTGATCAGGTTCTCGCCCTCCATGGACTCTCGCCCCTTTGACATGGGGCTGCCCTATAACCCCAGGGCCTGAGCCCGCTCCAGGATCCGCTCGGCCCGCTTCACCATGGCGTAGTCAATCATCTTACCCTGGAACTGGAGGACCCCTTGGCCTGCCTTTTCAGCGGCGGCGAAGGCCTCCAGAAGTCCACGGTAGTACTGAACCTCCTCCTCGGTAGGAGTAAAGACTCGGTTGATGATGGGGACCTGCCGGGGATGGATGGCCGGCCGCCCGGTATAGCCCAGTCGCTTGGAGCGCTGGGTCTCCTGTTCCAGCCCCTCGTCATCCTGGAGGTCAGCGAAGACACCCTCCAGGATGTACGCTATGCCGGCAGCCCGGGAGTCCAGCAGGATCTTAGACCGGGCATAGAGGAGCTCCGTCCCCTCCAGAGTCCAGGTGCACTCAAGGTCCCGCACCAGGTCACCGTCATCGGCGCCGGCGACGGTGGTGGCCACCACCCGGGGACTGGCCTTGGCCAGGTCGTAGCAGTGGAGGACGCCTAGCGCGGTTTCAATGAAGAGAACGAACTCCACGGAGCCCGCAGGCAAGCCCCGCTCCGCCTCCAGGTCACTGACCAGCCGGTCCACCTCCTGCACGAAGTCCGTCGTCTCCACCTTGGGCAGCACCAGCCCCGCGAGGCCAGGCCACACCACCGCCCTCACGTCATCTTCCATGAAGGGCGTCCCCTCGCCGTCGATGCGCACGTAGATAGGTAGACTGGGACCGCCCTGAAGGTAGCGGGCCACGTTCTCCCTGGCGGGCACCTTCTCTGCAGCGGGAACGGTATCCTCCAGGTCCAGGATGAGGGCGTCGGGCCCGTACTGGGGGGCCTTCTCCATGCGCTGGGGGTGGATGGCAGGGACGAAGAGTAGCGATCGCAGTGGCTTCATGACTGGCCTCCCCTGACGCGCGGTATGCACACTCTACCCAGGGGAGTGAACCCCGTCAAGTCGAGACGGTGCTCGTCGGGAGGGCGCCTGTCGATGACCCATCACGCTCCAGTACCTCCGGGGGGAGAGCCTCAGGGGTTGCCATCCATCTGCCCTCCAGAGTCACGCCCGCTGCCTCACATACCCAACAGGGGATGTCAAGGTTGCCCTCTCGCCCAGAGTCCATTACAATGGGCGGCGGCGCATCTATGCCCACTATCAAAGGAGTCCTCCGGTGGCACAGTACAAGGTCGCGGTGACCGATACCGTCTTCCCATCCCTGGACCCAGAGCGCAAAAGCCTCCTCCCGCTGGATGCCGACATGGTGGTGGGGCAAGCCCGCACCGAGGATGAGGTCATACCCCTGGTCCAGGACGCCGACGTCGTCTTCGTCACCTACGCCCCTATCACCGCCAAGGTCATCCAGTTCATGCAAAAGGCCCAGGCCATCATCCGCTCTGGCATCGGCGTGGACAACGTGGACATTGAGGCCGCTACCCGCCGGGGCATCATGGTGGCCAACACCACCAACTACTGCAACGAGGAGGTGGCCAGCCAGGCCATGGCCTTCCTGCTGGCCTGTGCCCGGGGGATCTTCTCCACCGACCGCACCGTCCGGGAGGGCAGGTGGGACCTGAAGGCGGTGAACTACCTGCGACGCCTCAGCACCCAGACGCTGGGGCTCCTCGGGCTAGGGCGCATCGGCGCCGCAGTGGCCGAACGGGCTCGTCCCTTCGGCCTGCGGATCCTCACCTTTGACCCCTACATCACTCCCCAGCGTGCCCAGGATCTGGGCGTGGAGCTGGTAGACATGGATACCCTCCTGGCCCAGTCGGATTACGTCTCGGTGCATACCCCTCTCACTCCAGAAACACGGCACATAGTGGGGGATGAGCTTCTCAGCAAGATGAAGCCCACGGCCTTTCTCATCAACGTCTCACGGGGAGGCATCGTTGACCAGGCAGCCCTCATCCGGGCCCTCCAGGAAGGGGGTATCGCCGGGGCGGCCCTGGACGTCCTCGAAACAGAGCCACCATCCCCCGATGACCCCATCCTCAAGCTGCCCAACGTCATTCTGAGTCCTCATGCCGCCTTTTACTCCCAGGAGGCCCTTCAAGACCTGCGGCGTATGGCCTGGGAACAGGTGATCAGCGTGCTCAAGGGCGAGTTACCCTACTCGTTGGTCAATCGGGAGGCGCTCCAGAAGAACCGTCCCTAGGCCGGCAAACAAATAAATAACGAGGAGGGAGACTGGTCATGGCAGACCGTAGCACTTCGAGTTTCGGCCTCATCGGCACCGACTGGCAGCAGCGGGTCAACTGGAACCGGCTGCGGGAGTACCGTCTGAACCGGGCCCGGGAGGTGATGAAAAAGAACAGGTTGGGGGCCCTGCTGGTCATGTACGACGAGGACGTCCGCTACGTCACCAGCACGATAACGCCGGGCTGGTGCAGGCTCAAGCCCGGACTGCGCTACGCCCTGCTGTGTGAAGGAGCCGAACCAGTCCTCTTCGAGCAGGGGGACATCGGCACCCAGATCAACCGCCACTGCCCCTGGATACCGGCGGAGAACGTGCGCTACGCCTACTCCTGGATCAAGGGCGCTGTCGGGGGGGCGTCGCAACAGCAGGTGAAGAAGTTCACCAACGCCATCTCAGAAGAGATGAAGAAGTACGGCGTGCAGAACGCGCCCCTCGGCGTGGACTTTATCGACCTCAACATGATCAACGCCTTTCATGAGGCGGGCATCAAGTGGACCGACGGCATGAGCCCCATGGTGGCGGCCCGCGCCATCAAGAGCGAGGATGAGCTGGAGATTATGCGCATCGTCGCCGCCATCTGCGACGGATGCCACACGGCCATCAAGAACTTTATGACAGCGGGCATGCGGGAGCACGAGATCACCGCCTTCGCCATGAACTACCTGTACAACATCCCGGGGATCGAGGATGTAGAGGACGTGATCGTGTCGTCGGGCCCCAATAGCTGGCCCAACTGGCGCAACTTCTCCGACCGCATCATCCAGCCCGGCGACCTGGTGATCATCGACATGGCGGCGGTGACCTGGAACGGCTACAAGAGCTGC
>JBHIBI010000044.1:0-8935 GCA_046758985.1 Dehalococcoidia bacterium | reverse complement strand
TTGTGGACAAGCAGCTCGTCTCCCGGTTCATGCCCAGCCTGTCCAGCTTTTACCTGTGGGTGGGGTTGGGCACCCTGTTCTGGGGGATCATCGTCCTGTTGGTGGTCCCCCTGGACCGGGGGATCGGTTCTCTGACCGTAGCTCTCACGGTACTCTCGGGGGCCATCTGGGGGCTGGGCCTCCTGCTGTTTTTCTCTACCCTGCGCTACGAGGAGGTCTCCCGGGCGACCCCCTTGTATGGTACCTTCCCCATCTTTGTTGCCCTCCTGGCGGTGCTCTTTCTGAGCGAGCGTCTCACCTGGCTGCAATGGCTGGCAGTCCTGATCACGGTAGCGGGAGCCGTCCTGATCTCGCTGCGGAGGCAGGTGCCGAAGTTCGGTCACTTAGCCCTGACCCCGTCGTTCTGGGTTCTGCTCTCGGCCAGTCTAGTCACCGCGGCAGCCCACCTGATAACCAAGCATGTCCTGGGCGAGCTTTCCCTGTGGAACGCCTATACGCTCCGCCAACTGGGGTTTGCTGCCCCCTTCTTGCTGGTATCCCTCCGGCCAGTGGCCATGCTGCAGGTCTGGGACTCCCTGCGCAACCCCACGGCCAGGTGGCTCATGCTCGGCATCGAAGCCATCGCAGGGCCAGCGGCCGTGGTCCTGACCCTGCTGGCCATCCAACGGGGGCCGGTCTCCCTCGTTTCTACCCTGACCGCAACCCGCCCCCTCTTCGTCTTCCTGTTCGCCACCCTGTTGAGCACACCCCTCTGGCGGATGATGGACGAGCCCCTGGAGAGGGGGACCCTGGCGGTTAAGCTGGTCTCCATCGTGCTGATTATCCTGGGCGTCAGTGGCATCGCCCTTCTGTGACCTCTTGCCAGGTGGGGCCTACTCTGGCAGCAGGGGTGGCCACTCCGGCTCCAGCTCCACCTCCAGAGCGGTGTTGATATGGGCCAGCATGTGGTAGTAGCCAATGATCACCGTGAGGTCGGTGACCCCCTGGGGACCCAGAAGGTGGAGTACCGCCTGATAGGTGGCGTCGTTCACCCGCCCGTTGCGCAGCATCTCCTGAGCGTACCGAATGAGCACCCCCTCCTTGGGCAGCAGCCGCTGGGGGCTCTGCCGGTCGCGGATGGCCTGGATGACCTTCTCCCGCACCCCCGCCTGGCGGGCCCGAGGCTCGTGGTGTGACCAGATGTACTGGTTGTTGGCCTCCCGCGCTGTCGTCAGGGTAGCGGTCTCCCGGATGGTAGGGTCAAGAGAAGACTGGAACCGCAGGTATTCGCCGAGGTCGGCCACTTGCGATGCCGCTTCCGGGCTGCTGAGGAGCACGCTAAAGGTGCGGGCCATGCGCCCTCGGCTCTGGGCGATGCGCTCGTAGGTGGGCCGCTGCTCCGGGGGCAGATCCTCCCTGGACAAGTAGGGTAGACGGGCCATAGCCTCCTCCTTGGTGGTGTTGGTCTACCCCGAGCAAGGCTTCCTAGCGGGGGAGTCATTGTATCACGGGTCGTCCTGAGAGATGCCCTTGAGCGTCAAGCGAAAAGTTCGAGGCCAGCGGCGAAGAACGCTGGCCCTTGGCGTCGTACCGTGAAAGGGAAGAGTCCGCCTAGTGGTTATCCGCCTCCCACAGGCCGCACCACCTCCAGCACGTCCCCGTCCTGGATGACGATGCGGCCATAGGCCTCCCGGTCCAAGACCTCGCCGTTGTAGGCCACCGCCACAAACTGGATGTCTACTCCCAGGGACTGGAGGAAGGCAGGCAGCTCCGTGGCCCCATCCAGCTCCCGGGGCTTGCCGTTCACCGTGATACGGATCATCCCCGCCCTCCCCTGTTCACCGGCTGCGCTTCCCAGGCCCGTGCCAGCGCCTCCGAGAGCCGCTTCGCCGCTTGCCGGGGGTCCCCGGCGGCCAGAATAGCCCGGATCACCGCGGCCCCACCCGCGCCAGCCCGAATCACCTCCGCTACGTTGTTCTCCTGCACGCCGCCGATGGCGAGGACGGGGATGGTCACCTGGCGGGCCACTTGCTGAAGCAGCTCCACTCCGGCCACGGGCGCGTCCCGGTGGGAGCCCGAGGGAAAGATGGTGCCCACCAGCAGTAGGTCCGCCCCCTCTGCCTGGGCCCTGACAGCCCCCTCCACGCTGTGCACCGACCGGCCAATGAGGAGACGCTCCCCAGCCAGTTGTTGCACCGTCCTGGGTGGTAGCGCCTCCTCGCCCAGTTGCACCCCATCGGCATCGCAGGCCAGGGCCACATCCACTCGCTCGTTGACGAAAAAGAGGGCCTGGTCACCCACCGCCTCGTTCACCCTGTGGGCCAGCTCTAGCAAGGTGCCGCCGGGGAGGTCCTTCTCCCTGAGTTGCACCAGCTCCACTCCACCCTCCACGGCCAGGGAGACCTTCTTCTCCAGGGGCCTGTCTTGGCAGAGGCGCCGGTCGGTGACCAGGGCTAGGCAGGGTAGAGAAAGGGGCAGGCTCATGGCCACTACCCCCTGGGGGTGGCTGCCTGGGGGACGCCCTCGGTAGGGCTGCTGGGCGCAGCGTAGGCTTTCATGGGGATGCGGCCCGCCAGGAAGGCCTTGCGGCCCGCCTCCACACCCTGCTTGAAGGCCTGGGCCATGAGTACCGGGTCCTGGGCCTGGGCGATAGCCGTGTTCACCAGCACGGCGTCGGCGCCTATCTCCATGGCCAGGGAGGCGTCGGAGGGGACGCCCAGCCCGGCGTCCACCACCACCGGTACCTTGGACTGGTCGACGATGACCTTGACTTCGTCCAGGGTAAGGATGCCCTGGCCGGAGCCGATGGCCGAGCCCAGGGGCATCACCGTGGCGCACCCCAGCTCCTCCAGCCTCTTCGCCAGCACCGGGTCGGCGTGGATGTAAGGGAGCACCACGAACCCCTCTTCGATGAGCTGTCGGGCGGCCTCGTAGGTGCCTACCGGGTCAGGGAACAGGAACGTTGGGTCGGGGATCACCTCCAGCTTCACCCAGTTGGAGCCGGTCACCTGGCGGCCCAGCCGGGCGACGAAGAGGGCCTCCTCGGTAGTGCGGCACCCCGCTGTGTTGGGCAGGATGGTGTACTTGGACCAGTCCAGCTCGTCCAGGATAGTCTTCTTGTTGGGGTCGTCCAGGTCCAGGCGCCGGATGGCCACCGTGATGATCTCCGCCCCCGAGGCCCCGATGGCCTGCACCATCTCCTCGCTGGTGCGGTACTTTCCCGTGCCCGCAATGAGGCGGGACCGGAACCGCCTCCCCGCGATCTCCAGCATCTCTTCCATATCGGCCACCCCTTTCCGTTAAAAACGACACCGCCCGGGTGAGCCCAGGCGGTGGTGCTTCGAGGCCAACCCCTTCCCTGCGCCGGCATTACCCGGATCAGGTTCAGACGGTCGGTGACGATGGCAGGTCACCCTCTCAGCCTGGCTTCCCAAGCTCCCGTCAGCCGTTCTTCAGTTGTCCAACTCAGCTTTCAGGGTACCAAAAGCCGGGGCAAAAGTCAACGAAGGGAGGCTCGGTGTGGATTTGTTCATCATCGTCGGGTATACTGGAACTGCCACACCAGTCCAGCGTGGGAGGCAGATGATGCCCGAGGTGGAGGTAGGCAGGGTCAGCGACTTCTTTGCCCACCCCGTGGTGGCCGGCATCGAGCTCACCGGGACCCTGAAGGTAGGCGACCGCATCCACATCAGCGGCCACACCACCGATATGGAGCTGACGGTGGAGTCGATGCAGGTCAACAACGTGGACGTCAGCGAGGCGGGGTCGGGACAGTCGGTGGGGATCAAGGTGCCGGACCGGGTGCGCCGCGGCGACCATGTGTACAAGGTGACACCGGAGGCCGCCGGCTAGCGGGCCCTCTACTCCTGCCCTCGCACCCGCTGCAGCAGGTTGGCCGTCTCGATGGCGGCTACAGCGGCGTCGTAGCCCCGGTTTCCCAGCTTGCCGCCGGCGCGCTCCATGGCCTGCTCCAGGGTATCGGTGGCGAGGACGCCGAAGATGAGGGGCACGCCCGTCTCCAGGCTGGCCTGGGCAATACCCCGGGCTGCCTCGCCCGCCACGTATTCGAAGTGGGCTGTCTCCCCACGGATGACGCACCCCAGGCACACCACCGCATCGTGCAGTCCCGACTTGGCCAGGCTCTTACCCACCAGGGGAAGCTCGAAAGAGCCCGGTGTCCAGGCGATGGTGATGTCCTCCTCCCGGACTCCGTGCCGGAGCAGCCCTTCGCGGGCCCCGTCCAGCAGTCGCTGGGTGATGAACTCGTTGAAACGGGAGACCGCCACGGCAATGCGTAAGCCGTGGCCTTGCAGGCTGCCTTTCAACTCCCGTGCCATCGTCATCCCTTCAGCCGGGTGTACAGCGTCCCATCCTTGCTCTAGTGTACACTTCAGCCTTGGGGCTCGCTACCGCCGGTATGCCGCCAGAGGTGCCACAGCCGCTGCACCAGGGTGATGAAGGAGAAGAGGGCGACGGCGGCCAGGGCTACCCACAGGCCGCGCTCCGTGACGCCCTGCAGGGCCAGCCCCGCCGAGAGGATCAGTACCCGCTCCGGCCGGGTCATCCAGCCCACGTCCGTCCCAATACCCAGCCCTTCGCCCCGGGCCCGCAGGTAGCTGACCGTCTGAGAGCTGACCAGGGCCAGGACCAGCAACACCAGGAGGGCCAGAAGCTGCCCCTGGTCGGTGACGGTGCGAACAGCCCAGATGGTCAGCCCCAGCAACAGGGCGGCCTCGCCCAGCCGGTCCAGCAGCGAGTCCAGCAGCGCCCCGAAGGGGCTCACCTGGCCGCTCTGGCGCGCCAGGGCGCCGTCCAGGAGGTCGAAGAGGCCCGCCGCCAGGAACACCACGCCTCCCCACAGCAGGCTCCCCGCCCCTACCAGGTAAGCGGCCCCCACGGCCACGGCGAAGCCTAGCAGGGAGACGGCGTTGGGGGAGAGCCCCACCCTCTGAAGCAGGCGCGCGCTTGGTGCCTCAAGGTAGCGGGCCAGTAGGTCACGGACCCGGTGCCGGTTAACGGCTGCGAGCATGGGCTTCCTGTCGGTCCACATAGTAGTCCATCACGCGCTGGGCGATGTGCTCCCAGCGGTAGCCTTCCACGCTGTGCCTCCCGCACAGGCCCATCTCCTGCCGCAAGGCAGGGTCCTCGATCAGCCTCGCCAGGCTCTGGGCCAGGGCCTCCTCGTCTTTGGGAGGGGCCAGAATGCCCTGCTTGCCATCGGTCAAGACGGCGGCGTAGCCCTCAATGCGGGTAGCTACAATGGGCTTGGCCGCGGCCATGGCCTCCAGCAACACGATGCCGAAGCTCTCTTTCCCCGTGGCGGGGGAGCAGAAGATGTGGGCGCTGCGGTAGTAGCGGGGCAGGTCCCGATGGGGCACACCGCCCAGGAACAGCACATCGTCCTGGAGGTTGCGTTCGCTGATGATGCGGTAGCACTCCTTGCTCAGGTTGCCCGGCCCCACCACCAGCAGGCGCAGGTTGGGGTACTCCCACCGCAGCCTGCTGTAGGCCCCCAGCAGGTACTTCAGTCCCTTCCGCTTCTCCATGCGTCCGACGAAGAGGATGTTAGTCTTCCCGTCCATGAACTCGGGGAAGGGAGGGAGCTCCTGCGCGAAGTGGTCCACGTTGATGCCATTGGGGATGACCTGGTATTCGCCGGGAAAGTACCGGCTGACGAAGGCCAGGGCCGAGGGGGAGACGGCGATGTGGCCGTCCAGCTTGTTGAACAGGGGCTTGAGGAAGGGGTGCAGGGCCCAGTAGAGGCGAGTGCTGCCATGGTAGGCGTGGAAGGTCCCCACCGTTAGGGAGGAAGCCTGGTGGAGCACGGCCCAGGGCAGGAAGGGAGCCAGGGGCTCGTGGAGGTGGACGACATCGAAGCCCTCCCGCTGCAGCAGGGCCTTGACCTTGGGCACCAGCCAGACGGAGAGGGAGAGGCGGGCGATGGAGCCGCCGCTGGGCACGGGCACGGGCCTGCCCAGGCCGATGAAGTCCTCCGGGCTCAGGGCCTCCTGGGTCTTGGCGTAAGGGGCGATGATCTTGACCCGGTGGCCCATCTGGATGAACTGGTGGGCCAACTGCGCCACGTGGGCCGTCACCCCACCCGGGTAGGAGAAGTCGTAAGGCGACACCAGGGCTATCTTCATGGCAACCCCCGGAAGCTCCTCCCCGCCCAGGTTAGCCCTTACCCTTCCCCTCCCTGGATGAAGCGCTCCACCATCTCCCTGGCCACGTCATCGGTGTACTGGACCGGCGGCGACTTCATGAGGTAGGCACTGGGCCCCGGCAGGGAACCCCCGATGCCCCGGTCCATCGCCAGTTTGCAGCAGCGAATGGCGTCCACCACCACGCCCGCCGAGTTGGGGCTATCCCAGACCTCCAGCTTGAGCTCCAGGTTGATGGGGGCATCGCCAAAGACCCGCCCTTCTACCCGGATGTAGCACCACTTGCGGTCCTCCAGCCAGGGCACGTAGTCGCTGGGGCCGATGTGGATGTTCCCCTGCCCCAGCTCGTAGTCCAGTTGCGAGGTCACGGCGTTGGTCTTGGACTCCTTCTTGGAGGCCAGCCGCTCCCGCTCCAGCATGTTGAGGAAGTCGCTGTTGCCACCAAAGTTGAGCTGGTAGGTGTGGTCGATCCTGGCCCCCCGGTCTCGGAAGAGGCGCGACAGCACCCGGTGGGCGATGGTGGCCCCCACCTGGGACTTGACGTCGTCACCTACCATGGGAAGGCCACGCTTCTTGAACCGCTTCTGCCAGTAGGGCTCCCGGGCGATGAAGACGGGGATGCAGTTCACGAAGCCACACCTCGCCTCCAGAACCTGCTCCACGTACCACTTGGTGGCCTCCTCCGATCCCACGGGCAGGTAGTTGATCACCACATGGACCTGACGCTCTCGCAGGACCTCCACGATATCCACTGTGGAGCCCGGGGCCTTGCGCACCACGTTGGCCAGGTACTTCCCTATCCCGTCATGGGTCATCCCCCGTTCCACCGGTACCCCCAGATGCGGCACATCGGCGAATTTGAGGGTGTTGTTGGGCGGTTGAAAAATGGCCTCCGACAAGTCCTTCCCCACCTTGTTCCGGTCAACGTCAAAGGCGGCCACTATCTGGATGTCCCCGATGGTGTAGTCCCCCAGTGTCGGGTGCATCAGGCCGGGGATGAAGCCCGCCCCATTAGAGTCACCGTACTTGTAGATACCCTGCACCAGGGACGAGGTGCAATTGCCCACCCCAATGATAGCCACGTTGATCTTGCTCATGTTACCTCCTGATATCTCCCTGGACGGCACCGGTTCCCAGGAAGTGGCAACATCTGTACCCTGGCCTCCAGTTCAGCTAGGAAAGGCGGCTGCATTGTAGCAGGTTCTTACCCCTTCTCACAAGCGAGAGGCATCCCTGCAGAGGCTCTCTCCGTGGGCGCCTTCGGGCTCTTCTTGATCGCGGCCTGCCCGCGCTCTAGGGTGCCATCGGGTACAGGCCCAGTTGGAAAAACCCCAGCCGGGACGCGGGCCAGTAGGTAATCCAGGCCCTGCCGATGACGTTCTCCAGCGGCACCGGACCCCAGTCCCTAGAGTCGTTGCTGCTGGTACGGTTATCCCCCATCACGAAGTACTGGTCGGGACTCAGCGTGATGGCCCTCAGATTTTCGTGACTCCTGGAGAGCAGGTACGGCTCTTCCAGGACCTCACCGTTAATGTACACCTTCCCCCGGGATATGCGGATATGCTCGCCCGGCAGCCCGATGACCCGTTTCACGAAGTCGCGCCGCGGGTCTCCGGGGAAGTGGAACACGATCACCTCCCCCCGGCGAGGTGGGTGGAAGGGGAACCACGAGTCCGGCTCCTCCGCCTCCCAGAAGGGGACCAAGCGGGAGAGACGGGCCAGGTCCATCTGCCGGTACACCAGCTTGTTCACCAGGAGATACTGACCTTCCTCCAGGGTCGGCTGCATACTGGCGCCCTCCACCCGGAAGTTTTGAATGGAGAGTTGGAGGAGGAAAAAGATTCCCAGCGCCAGTAGGACCGCCTCGGCAAATTCGCGCAGTGCTTTGGTCATCGTAAGAGCCCTGAGATCCTTATCGAGACGAGCAGTGAAAGCTTCTGGGCACCATTATACCCCTCGGCGCTAGTCCTGGCTACAGCGTGGGCTCGTCCTATGGCCAAACCTTCGCCGGCTCTGCGCCCCCGCAGGCTGTCCAGGGGCCTAGGAAGGACGCTTGGGCCCGCTCACCTGATGGGTGTAGTTTCAGGGTTGGTAGCCCGTTGCTATACTACAAGAGTGGAGTCCGGCGACCTTGCTCCCTTCCAGAGCATCGAGGGCGGTATGCGGTTCTCCTTGAGAAAGGCCCATTTCACCCTCCCCTTTGTCCTCTTGCTTCTCCTGGGAGGGGCGCTGGCCTCCGGCCTTCTGGCGCCGCCGCTCCAGGCATTCCCCCATGGACAGCCTCGGGTCATCTCCAGCAGGGCCACCGGTGACTTCCCCGGCTCGGTCTCGTTCTCCCTCCAGGTGGAGCATAGGGTGCCCATTACGGAGATACGCCTCTACCACCAGCTAGAGCGGGATGCCTGCTCACCCCTCTCCAGTTGGGCCTACCCCGAGTTCGTCCCCGGGGAACAAGTAGATGCTACCTGGTCCTGGGACCTGCGCCGCTCCGGTGGCCTGCCACCAGGCACCCGAGTCCACTACTGGTGGGTGCTGACCGATGCTCAGGGGAACACCTTTGAGACGGCTCGCTACCTGTTCGAGTTCGCCGATAACCGCCACTCCTGGCAGGAGCTGAGCGCGGGAAGGCTTACCTTCTTCTGGCACCGGGGTGACCGGGGGTTCGGGCAGGCGATGCTGGAGGTGGGGCAGCAGGCCCTGGAGGGCCTGCAGCAGGACATCGGCGTGAACTTGGACCGGCAGGTGCGGGTGTACGCCTACCCCGATGCCGCTAGCCTCCAGGAGGCGCTGCTCTT
>JBHIBI010000043.1:0-8997 GCA_046758985.1 Dehalococcoidia bacterium | reverse complement strand
ACCTCCTGCAGAAAGGCCTCGTCCCGCGGCCAGCCGGGGTGCACCTTCACCCACAGCTCCAGGTGCACCGGCCTCCCCAGCAGCGCCTCGATCCCTCGCCGTGCCCGCACGCCCACCTGCTTCAGCGCCGTGCCGCCGCTGCCGATGAGGATGGCCTTCTGTCCCGGCTTCTCCACGTAGATGGTGGCACTGATGTAGTCCTTGCCCCCATGCTCCGCCGAGCCCTCCACGAACTCCTCCACATCCACCGCCACCGAGTAGGGCACCTCCTGGCCGTATAGCTGGAACACCTGCTCCCGCACCAGCTCCCCCGTCAGGAAGCGCTCCGGCCGGTCCGTCAGGGTGTCCGCAGGGAAGAGGGGCTCCCCCGGCGGCAGGTGTTGCACCACCAGCTCCAGCAGCAGGTCCACGCCTCCCTGGTGCAGCGCGCTGATAGGCACCAGCTCCAAAAAGGGATACAGACCGCTGTACGCCTCCATGACGGGCAGGACCCAAGGCTTTTTCACCAGGTCCACCTTGTTGATGGCCAGGATGGTGGGCTGCTGCCGCTCCCCCAGCTCCTTTATCAGCCGCTGCTCGATGTCGCCAGGCATCCTGGGCTCCACCATCAGCACCACCAGGTCGGCCTCCTGCATGGCCTCCCGGGCCTGGTGCACCATCCGCCGGTCCAGGGGCTTCTGTGCCCGGCGCAGGAAGCCCGGGGTGTCCAGGAACACCGCCTGGTAGTCCTGGCCAGTGAGCACCCCCAGAAGCTTGTGGCGGGTAGTCTGGGGCCGGGGGCTCACGCCACACAGCCTGAAGCGGAGCAACCGGTTCAGCAGGGTGGACTTACCCACGTTGGGCCGGCCGAGGATGGCCACGTAGCCCGAGCGGAAGTCCTTGGGCTTCTGGACCTTGGCAGGCATGCTCGGCTGCTCCTTCAAGGAGAAGGCATCCCTGGCTACGACGGCAGGCGACGCCACTCTAGCCCCTCCGTGGCCTTGAGAAAGCTCTTCAGCAGCCGGGGGCTGGAGGCCGCCACGCTGCTGCTCTCCAGGGTGGCTGGCTGCCCGAAGCGGTCGGTGACCATCCCCCCTGCCTCCTGTACCAGCAGCAGCCCCGAGGCCACATCCCAGGGGTACAGATGGTGGTGGAAGTAGAGGTCTACCCGGCCGCAGGCGGCGTAGGCCAGCCCCAGGGCCGAGGAGCCCATCATCCGGATGCTCTGCATCCCCGGCCACAGGTGCTGGACCATCCTCAGGGCCCACACCCCCTTGTGGTCGGCATACCCCATATCGAACCCGATGAGGCAGTCCTCCAGCCGCTGCTTGCCGGAGACGGCGATGGGCTGCCCGTTCAGGTAGGCTCCCTGGCCCCGTTGCACGCGAAAGAGCTCCCGCCGCACGGGGTCATAGGTGACGCCCAGCACCACCTCTTGATCGCTGGTCAGGGCGATGTTCACACAGAAGTGGGGCACGCTGGAGGCGTAGTTACGGGTGCCGTCCAGGGGATCCACCACCCAGGCGTAGCTGGAGCCGGTGATCCGGGCCTCCGATTCCTCCGAGAGGACGCTGAAGTCGGGGTACTCCTCCTGTAGCAGGCGCAGGATCAGCTTCTCTGCCTGGATGTCCACGTCGGTGACCACGTTGGCCCGGCCCTTGTAGGAGACCCGTTTCTGCGTGCCGAACCGCTCCACGATGAGCTCGCCCGCCTGCTGCGATGCCTCCTCCGCTACCTCCAGGGCACTGCGACCGCTTCGAGATAGGGGGACAGTCATGGACATCCGCTCCTTCACCGGCGAGCCAGGGGGCTAGAGCAGCCCCATCTTCTCCTGGACCTCGTGGATGGTCGTCTGGGCTATACTCCGGGCCCTCCGGGCCCCCTCCGCCAGCACCTCCTGCACCCCCTGGGGCCGGGCCGCCAACTCCTGCCGCCGCTCCCGGAACCCCTGCAGCAGCCGGTTGATTCCCTGGGCAAGCTGCTCCTTGTCCTCCACGCACCCCAGGGTGGCCGAGGTGCACCCCCGGTAGATGAAGTCCAGCCGGTCGGGATTGAAGTGCTTTTGCAGCGAGAAGACGTTACACACCCAGGGCCGGCCCGGGTCGGTGCGCCGCTGGCGCTGGGGGTCGGTGAAGGCGGTGAGAACCCGTTGGCGCGTCTCCTCCGGAGTGGCCGCCAGCTCGATGTGGTTGTCCAGGCTCTTGCTCATCTTCTGGTGGCCGTCCAGCCCCAGGATCAGGGGGGTCTCGGTCAGCTTGGCCTGGGGCTCGGGGAAGGTGGGGCCGAAGAGGTTGTTGAAGCGGCGCACGATCTCCCGGGCCAGCTCGATGTGGGGCACCTGGTCCTCCCCCACGGGAACGGTGTCGGCCTTGTACAGAATGATGTCCGCCGTCTGTAGCACTGGATAGCCTACCAGACCGTAGTTGACACTCTCCTCGGTCTCCTCCATCTGCCGCACCTTCTCCTTGAAGGTGGGCACCCGCAGCAGCCAGCCCAGGGGGGTCACCATGCTCAGGAGGACGTGCAGCGTCATCACCTCAGGGACGTGGGACTGGACAAACAGGATGCTCCGCTCCGGGTCGATACCTGCCGCCAGCCAGTCCAGCACCATCTCCCGGATGTTGGGCTGGATCTCGTGGGCCTCCTCCCGGGAGGTGGTGGTGGTCAAGGCGTGGACATCCACGGCGCAGTAGACGCAATCGTAGTCGTCCTGCAAGGCCGCCCAGTTGCGCAGCGCCCCCAGGTAGTTGCCCAGGTGCAGCCGCCCCGAGGGCCGCATGCCCGAAAAGATTCTCCCACGCTTGGCCACCTGCGAAGCCTCCCTTCGACAGGGACTTCGTCTGAGTTCAGTCGAAGACCTCAGGGTACCGCCTGCTTCAAACAAGGCAGTCTAGCATAGGCCAGGTCAGGCGACAAGGCTGGCTCCACTCTTCCCTTTTCGGGCCGGCTCCAGTACCATCAAGGGACTGAAAGCCTGCGAACCCGAGGAGGCCAACGTGATCCGAAGCTGGCGGGGCAAGCGCCCCAAGATCCATCCCACCGCCTTCATCAGCGAGTTCGCCTACGTGGTGGGCGACGTGGAGATAGGTGAGAACTCCAGCGTCTGGCCCGGCACCGTCATCCGCGGCGACACTGGCAAAATCGTCATCGGCAGGAACACCAACATCCAGGACAGCAGCGTGGTGCACACCGACGTGGAGGCCTGGATCGGCGACAACGTGACCCTGGGGCATGGCGTAATCTGCCACGCCCACCGCATCGGCAACAACTGCCTCATCGGCAACAACGCCACCCTCAACGACCCGGCGGAGATCGGCGACAACTGCATCGTGGCCGCCAACGCGGTGGTGCTGGAAGGCAGCAAGATCCCGCCCAACTCCTTTGTGGCGGGCATACCCGCTCAGGTCCGGGGCCAGATAGATGAGCGGCGCATGCAGCTCATCACCCAGCCGGCGGAGCACTACGTGGAGAAGGCACGGCTGTACCGGGAGGAGGGATTGGGGGACCGGGTGGAGTAGGTAGCAAGGCCACGGTAGTACAATATCCCTGGAGGCCCCCACCGATGGACCTCTTGCTCAAAGGCTCCAGGGAGCTGGGGCTCACCCTCTCCCCGGACCAGGTGGCCCAGTTCCGGCGGTATCAGCGGGAGCTGCTGGAGTGGAACCGGCGGGTCAGGCTGACCGCCCTCGTCCGGGACGAGGATATCCAGGTAAAGCACTTCCTGGACTCCCTGACCGTCGCCCCGGCGCTGCCGCCGGAGGTACGCCGGGGTGGATGGGTCATGGACGTGGGGAGCGGCGGGGGCTTCCCAGGGGTTCCCCTGAAGATCCTGTACCCGGCCATCCACCTAACCCTCCTAGACGCCACGGCCAAAAAGACAGCCTTCCTGGAGCACCTGGTAAGCGTCTTGGGCCTGGAGAGCGTCCAGGTCCTCACCGGCCGCGCCGAGGAGCTGGCCCACCAGCCCGGCCTGCGGGAGGCCTTCGACGTGGTCCTGGCCCGGGCCCTCGCCCCGCTGCGGGTCCTGGCGGAGGTGACTATCCCCTTCTGCCGCCCCGGTGGTATAGTGGTGGCGCAGAAGAAGAGCGCCGTGCAGCGGGAGGTGGCCAAGGCGTCCAAAGCCCTGGGGGTGCTGGGAGCTCGGCTCAGGGAAACGGTGCCCGTGGAGGTGGCAAGCCTCCGGGATGGGCGGGTCTTGGTGCTCCTGGAGAAGGTGCAACCCACACCCCCCAGCTACCCCCGGCGACCAGGCATCCCGCGGAAACGCCCGCTGTAACACCCTGGAGGGCTAGGACCGTCGTGGCGCACTCGCAAGAAGGGGGGTACACTCCCATAAGGCGACCTCCCACATCCCTGAGGCGGCGATTCCTCTCCATTCCCACCCTCATCTCCTTCGCTCTGGCCGCGGCCTTCCTTCTGTTCCTCACCACCCGCTTTCAGGTAGACCTGGGGGCCATATGGCAGGACATCCGGCAGAGCCACCTAGGGCTCTACCTGCTGGCCTTCCTCGTCCACTACACCACCTTCCTCTTCCGCGGCGCCCGCTGGCGCATCCTGCTGAAAAACGCCCAGGGCCCCCAAAGCACAGTGCCCTCAGTCTGGGGCTGCGCCGGCCTCATTCTGCTGGGCTGGTTTGCCAACTCCATCACCTGGTTCCGGCTGGGCGACGCCTACCGGGCCTACACCTACAGCGAGGAGAGCCACACCAGCTTCCCCCGTACCGCGGGGACCATCCTGGCGGAGCGCGTCATTGACGTGGTACTGGTCTTCCTGCTCCTGCTGGTGGCGGCCGTCACCCTGTATCTGCTGAGCCCCTTGCGACCCTCGGGCCTCTTCCTGGTTATCGCCGCCGCCCTGCTAGTGGTGGTGGGCCTCATCCTCGTGGCTATGTTCCTCTTCCGCTCCTATCTGGCTCCCCGGCTGCCCCGACAGGTCGCCTCAGCCTACGAGCGGTTTCACCAGGGGACGGTGGGGAGCTTCCAGCACACACCCCTGGTGCTGCTGCTGGGGCTTCTAGGGTGGATGGCCGAGGTGGGGCGGCTGTATCTGGTGCTGCTGGCCCTGGGCTTCCCCCTAAGCTTCCCTCTGGTGGTGTTCGTGACCCTGGCCAATGCCATCCTCACCCTGGTGCTCATCACTCCTGGAGGGCTGGGCATCGTGGAGCCGGGCATCACCGGGCTGCTGCTCCTCGAGCTGAGCAAGAGCGAAGCCATCTCCGCAGCCCTCCTGGACCGCTCCATCAGCTACCTCAGCATCGTGATCCTGGGTGCCCTGTTCTTCGTCGCCCGGGAGGTGGCCCGCAGCAGAGCGGCCCGGCACAGGGAACTCCCCCTGGGCAGAAGCTAAGGGTGCTGTATACCGCCAGGTGCTGGCCTGCTGGCTGGCTAACAAGCGCCCCGACCTGATCCTGGAGCCTCTGTGCTAGGGACGGCTTGCTCCTGCGCCTCGAGCGCCTTCCTTGACAGAGCCCTAGCTAGGAAGCTACAATACAACCGGTAGCTACCATGCCCGACCTGCTCTACGCCATCGTTCAGACCGGCGGCAAGCAGTACTCCGTCCGCCCTGGGGACACCATCGAGGTAGAACGCCTGGATGCCCCCGTGGGCGGTGAGATCGAGCTAACAGAGGTGCTGGCCCTCGTCCGCGAGGGCAAGGTCGAGATAGGGAGTCCCACGGTGGCAGGTGCCAAGGTCGTCGCCGAGGTAGCCGCCCAGGACAGGGATGCCAAAACAGTGGTGTTTAAGTTCAAGCGGAAGACCCGCTACCAGCGAATGCTGGGGCACCGGCAGCCCTTCGCCCGCCTGGTGATCAAGGAGATCGTCTTCGGCAGCGCAGGTGAGGGAGAGGCCAAGGAGGCAAAAGAGGAGCCGGAAGCAGAGGTGGTGAGTCATGGCGCACAAAAAGGCCGGCGGAAGCAGCCGCAACGGTCGCGATAGCAACGCTCAGCGCCTGGGGGTCAAGCGCTTCGCCGGGCAACTCGTCACTGCCGGCACTATCCTGGTGCGGCAGCGGGGCACCCGTATCCGGCCCGGCCGGAACGTCGGCCTAGGACGTGACCACACCCTCTTCTCCCTCATCGATGGCCAGGTCGCGTACGAATGGGCTGCCAAGGATAAGCGACGGGCTAGTGTCTACCCAGTAACCTCTGAATAGCCCTGCTGCGGAGGGCGGCGCCGGGGCCAGCAGCACCAAAAAAGGTTATGCCATGAAGGAGAACATCCATCCCCAGTATTACTACGACGCCGAGGTGACCTGCTCCTGCGGCAACACCTTCACCACCGGGGCGACCAAGCCCCAACTCCGGGTGGAGCTGTGCCATAAGTGCCACCCCTTCTTCACCGGCGAACAGCGCATCGTAGACACCGAGGGAAGGGTGGAGCGCCTGAGGCGCCGCTTCAAGCTGCAGTGAACCTCCCTGGTGGAGAGATGGCCGAGGGGTGAGCGGTGCTCACCCCTCGGTGCTTTAGGCCAGGTAAATCGTCACATCGGCGTGGGGGAAGCGCACCTCCAGCGCAGCACCCAACTCCTGCTCCGCCGTCTCTGCGTAGGGAAGATACCCTTGGTGACCCCGAGGCATAAGGATACTGATACAATGGGAACAGAGCGTACACTGACCGACAGCCAGCAAAGGGAAGAGGCATCGTCGTGAGCAACCAGTTCTCCTACGGCGGGCAGGCGGTCATCGAGGGGGTAATGATCCGGGGGCAGCGCTTCTTCTCCCTGGCGGTGCGCCGTCCCTCGGGGGAGATCACCTCCTCCTGCGAAGCCCTCAGCCCGCTCTACACCGGCCGCCTGCGCCGGTTCCCCCTGGTCCGGGGCGTGGTGGTGCTCATCGAGACCCTGGTACTGGGCGTCAAGGTCCTCAATCGCTCGGCCAGCCTGGCGATGCAGGACGAGGGGCAGGGCACTCAGGAGATCCCCCGCTGGGCCATGGGGCTCACCCTGATGGTGGCCCTGGCAATAGGCATCGCTCTCTTCTTCCTCACCCCCCTCTTTGCCGCCCGCAGCCTGGACGCCTATATTCGGTCGGACTTCCTGAGCAACCTGCTAGAAGGCGTCGTCCGCCTGGCCATCCTGGTAGGCTACATCAAGGTCATCGGGGCCATGTCCGACATCCGCCGCGTCTTCATGTACCACGGCGCCGAGCACATGGCGGTGCACGCCTACGAGGCCAGAGAGCCCCTGGAGGTGGAGCGGGTGCGGCCCTTCCCCACGGCCCACCCCCGCTGCGGCACCGCCTTCCTACTGGTAGTGATGGTGGTAGCCATCCTGGTCTTCGCCCTCCTGGGCCGCCCGCCCCTCCTCTGGAGCATCCTCTCCCGGGTGCTGCTGATCCCTGTTATCGCCGCCATCAGCTACGAGATCATCCGCTTCAGCGGCGCCCATCAGGGCAACCCCCTGGTACGGCTGGTGATGCTGCCCAGCCTGTGGCTCCAGGGCCTCACCACCCGCCAGCCCGACGACTCCCAGATTGAGGTAGCCGTTCACGCCATGCGCGGGGCCATCGCCGCCGACGAGGGCCAGCCCCTAGCCGAGGAGGCCCCTCAGCCCGCCGCCGAGAGCGATCCAGACTGAGCCAAGTGGCGAGAGGGAGAGGGATGATACGGTGCCTGTTCTCGCACGGGCTGCTGCCAGCCCTGGTTATTGCGCTGGCCGCCTGCAACTCCATGGCCCTCGCCGGCGGCACCTTCTCCTCCACCGGCAGCATGACAACGAGCCGCGTCGAACACGCGGCCGCGCTGCTGCCGGACGGCAAGGTCTTGGTCACCGGCGGCTTCGGCCCCTCGGCGGAGCTGTACGACCCGTCCACCGGCACCTTCACTCCCACCGACAGCATGGCGACAGCTCGTGGCGAGCACACGGCCACGCTGCTGCCGGATGGCAGGGTCTTGGTCACGGGTGGCTTCAGCTCCTCGGCGGAGCTGTACGACCCGTCCACCGGCACCTTCACCCCCTCCGGCAGCATGGCGACAGCCCGCAGCCAGCACACGGCCACTCTGCTGCTGGACGGCAAGGTCTTGGTCACAGGCGGCGTCAACGCGGGCGGCGCCTATCTTGCCTCGGCAGCGCTGTACGACCCATCCACCGGCACCTTCTCCCCCACCGGCAGCATGGCGAGGGCCCGCTCCCTACACACGGCCACACTGCTGCCGGATGGCAGGGTCTTGATCACGGGCGGTTTGGGCTTCTCGGCGGAGCTGTACGAACCGTCCACCGGCACCTTCTCCCCCACCGGCAGTATGACGAGGGCCCGTTACCGGCACACGGCGACGCTGCTGCCAGATGGCAGGGTCTTGATCACGGGCGGTTTGGGCTCCACGTCGGAGCTGTACGAACCGTCCACCGGCACCTTCACCCCCTCCGGCAGCATGGCGATAGGCCGCTCCTCACACACGGCCACGCTGCTGCCAGATGGCAAGGTCTTGATCGCGGGTGGCGTCTCCGTCAAGGAGGAGAGCTATCTTGCCTCGGCGGAGCTGTACGACCCGTCCATCGGTGAGTTCTCCCCTACTGACAGCATGACGACGACCCGCTACCGGCACACGGCAACACTGCTGCTGGATGGCGAGGTTCTGCTCACGGGCGGCGGCGACGGGAGCCGCGCTCTTGCCTCGGCGGAGCTGTACGAACCGTCCACGAAGCGGGCGGCCTTGGACGGTCCACCGGAGATCTAACACCCGTTGGCCTGGTGGTGTTGTGGCTAGCGAACGTCGGGGCGCAGCGAAGACGTGAATGGAGTGGCTGTAGGGAGAGATAGGTCTCCTACGAGCCTGTGGGCTCGGCAGGTTCGTACTCCGCCTCCCGACCCAGGGCGCCCATCGCCACTGCCCGCGCCATCCGCACCATCTCCAGGGCCCTACCCCGGTCCCCCACCAGCAGCCCAGCCGTCAGGCCCAGGTAAATGAAGGCATAGATAAAGCGCACAAAGGTGCTGATGAAGGCCAACTGGGTGCTGAACAGCACCAGCAGCGTGATCGCGCTGAGCCAGGAGATGCGCAGCCGCAGCAGGAGCGTCAC
>JBHIBI010000042.1:0-9056 GCA_046758985.1 Dehalococcoidia bacterium | reverse complement strand
AGCAGCGCCTCGAAGGGGGACTCGGGGGTGGTGTCTACTCGCTTCCGGGGCGGCCCCTTGACCCTGCGGATGGCCCGCTGCAGCTCCTCAGCCGCCATGGGGCTCCTCCGGCCAGAGGGCACCGCCGATGCCCTGGAGCACCCCGGCGATGCTCTGGGAGAGGTCCTCCTGGGCCTTGGGCGAGAGCTTGTAGCGGATGGCCACTGCCCGTACCAGCAGGTTCAGCCCTTTGAACAGCAGCTCTACTCGTTCGGGGGACTCCTCCAGGAGCCGGCGCAGTATCAGGCGCAGCACGGCGATCTCCTGGTCCACCCCCTCCACCTCGCGGGCTTGGTCCAGCTTCAGGCGTTGAGCCCGGGAGAGGGCACGGCCGTAGAAGCTGCGGGCGGCCGAGGGAGTGGGACTATCCCGGGTGGTCACCGCTCTCCCCCTCCAGCACCTCCAGCAGCCCCGGCAGGGCATCCTGGGGCACCGTCAGGGCCGCCTGCATCGCCCCGATGAGCAGGCAGAGGGCGGCCACCTCCCACCGCTGGTCCCTAATAGCTGCCCGGAGCAGACTCATCTCCTTCTCCACCTCCACCGCAGGATCAAGAGGGTGATCAGCGCCGACGCCGCCAGGGGGAGCAGGCCCGTCAGTAGGCGGAGCCGGGTGTTGGCCAGCACCACTACAGACCAGTCCAGGCTCAGAAGAGAGGGCAGCAGGCCAATGTATAGGCTCTGGACCAGGAAGGCCAGGTTCACCAGGGCCAGGGTCAGGGCACCCCAGCGGCGTCCCCGTTGGACCCGGGGGTAGTTCAGGAAATGGTATGCATTAAAGGCGCTGAAGCCCGCCGTGAGACCCTGCTGAGCCAGCAGGGCCAGCTCCCAGGCACTGCTCAAACTCTCCTCCCGACGCATGAGCGCCTCAGTGGCAACAATCATGCCCCTAGGATAGAACACATGTTCTCCCCAGTCAAGGGCTGCCGTGGCAGGAGGGGTGAGGTGATGGATGAAGGGACGCTGGTTGGAGGGAGCCTACTGACCCCGCAGCAAGAGCTGGTTGCGGGCCTCCACCGAGGCAGGGTGGATCGAGTGACCCCGCTCCAAGAAGCGGGCCAGCTCGTGGTTGAGGAACTCCAGCATGGCGGCGTCCAGGTCCCGGAAGGCCAGCTCCCGAACCACCCGCAGGTAGGGGTAACGCCCCGCCTTGTGGGGGTCCAGCTTGTCCGCCAGGAAGATGACCTTGGCCACGGGCCCCAGGTCCCGCTGGGCGGTGGTATGCCAGTGCACCGCCTCCAGCACCTCGGGCTCCGCAAGACCCTCATCGTGCTGCAGGAGATGTCTCCCCACGGGGCCGTGGAGAAGCACAGGCAGGGAGCGTTCCACGGGATGGATGGTCAAGCCGACGGCCTCAGCCCGCTCCAGCAGTTCCTCGCCCCGCATGGCCCGGGCGATATCGTGGCCCAGAGCGGCCAGGGCCACCCTCTCCTGGTCTACACCGTGGTGGCGGGCCAGCTCCAGGGCTATCTGGCGAACCCGCATGGTGTGCTCGCGCAGACCCCTGGGCAGGGCCTGGAGGCGTCGCTCCAACCGCTCTTGCACGAAGGGCTCCCCAGGCTAGCCCATCGCGCCCAGGCGTCGGCCGCCCAGCAGGTGCAGGTGGATATGGCTGACCTCCTGGCCCGAGTCGGGACCCTGGTTCAGGACCAGCCGATAGCCGCTGAGGGTAACTCCCTGCCGCCGCGCCATCTCCTCAGCCACCACGAACAGGTGCCCCACGGTGGGCTCCGAGGCCGGCGTAATGTAGGCCAGGCCGGTGATGTGCTGGTTAGGGATGATCAGCAGGTGCACCGGGGCCTTGGGCCGGATGTCCTGGATGACGAAACAGTGGTCGTCCTGATACAGGATGTTGCCCTCCACCTCGCCCTGACGGATCTTGCAGAAGATGCAGTCCTCGGTGCTCATCGGCTCGCCTCCCGACCTGGCTAGGACTATTTTACCTGAGGTAGTATCCCTCGCCTACAGCGGCGGGCGCTGGGTGTGCCAGGGGGTGGCCTGCTCGTAGGCGTAGGCCAGGCGCAGCAGGGTCTCCTCCCCCAGGGGCTTGGCCATGAGCTGCATCCCCACCGGCAGGCCCTCTACCGTGCCACAGGGGATGGAGATGGCGGGGATGCCCGCCATGTTGGCCGGGATGGTGCAGATATCGCTCAAGTACATCTGCACCGGGTCCTCGGTCTTCTCCCCCAGCCTGAAGGCCACCGTCGGTGAGGTGGGCGTCACCAGGGCATCGAAGCGCTGAAAGGCCTCCTCGAACTCCTGGCGGATGAGGGTACGCACCTTCTGGGCCTTGAGGTAATAGGCATCGTAGTAGCCCGCCGAGAGGGCGTAGGTGCCCAGCAGGATGCGCCGCTTCACCTCGGGGCCAAAGCCGTGCTGGCGGGTCTTTTCCATGGCTTCCCACATGCTTAGGGTGTCCTGGAAGGAGAAGCCGTACTTGACGCCGTCGTAGCGGGCCAGGTTGGCCGAGCACTCCGAAGGAGCGATGATGTAGTAGCAGGCTAGGGCGTAGTGGGTGCTGGGCAGGGAGCACTCCTCCACCACAGCGCCCAGACCCTCCAGCACCTTGATGGCCTGGGTCAGGCTCTCCTTGACCCCCTCCTCGATCCCCTGGCCATAGTACTCCTGAGGGATGCCCAGGCGCAGGCCCCGGATGTCGCCGGTGAGGGCGCGGCGATAGTCAGGCACCGGACGGGGGATGGAGGTGGAGTCCCGGGGGTCATGGCCGGCGATGGCCTGGAGCACCAGGGCGCAGTCGGTCACGTCCCGGGTCATGGGGCCGATCTGGTCCAGGGAGGAGGCAAAGGCCACCAGGCCGTAGCGGCTCACCAGGCCGTAGGTGGGCTTGAGGCCCACGATGCCGCAGAGGGCAGCGGGCTGGCGGATGCTGCCGCCGGTGTCGGAGCCCAGGGCGTAGATGGCCTCTCCGGAGGCCACCGCCGCCGCGGGGCCGCCGCTGGAGCCCCCGGGCACCCTCTCCAGGGCCCAGGGGTTGTGGGTGGGAAAGAAGGCGGAGTTCTCCGTGGAGGAGCCCATGGCGAACTCGTCCATGTTCCCCTTGCCCAGCAGCACCGCACCCTGCTGGGAGAGCCGCTCCGTCACCGTGGCGTCGTAGATGGGCACGAAGGGCTCCAGCATACGGGAGGAGCAGGTGGTGCGGATGCCCTGGGTGCAGAGGTTGTCCTTGAGCTGCATGGGGGTACCAGTGAGGAAGGTCGCCTCCCCCCGGGCGAGGCGCTGGTCGGCCCGGCGGGCCTGCTGCGAGGCCAGCTCCTGGGTCTGGGTGACGAAGGCGCGTACTTGGGACTCCACCTGCTGGATGCGCTCCAGGCAGGCGCGGGTCAACTCCTCAGCAGAGAGCTGACGACCCCCCAGGAGGTGGGCCGCCTCGTGGAGCGGCAGCTCCCAGAGCTCAGACATACCCCTACTCCTCCAGGACGGCCTTGACCCGGAAAAGTTCACCCTCCCGCGAGGGAGCGTTGGAGAGAACCCCCTCCTGGGGAGCGGAGGGGGCGGGGCTGTCCTCTCGCAGCACGCTCTCCTGGAGCATCAGGTGGCCGGTGGGTGGCACACCCTCGGTGTCCACCTGCCGGAGGACCTCGAACTGCTCCAGGATGTGGGAGAGCTGGGCACGGAGCCGCCCCAGCTCCTCATCGGTCATGCCGATGCGGCACAGGGTGGCGATATGCTGCACCTCTTCGCGGCTGAGCTCCATGGGCCGCACCTCCTGCACCGGTAGTCTAGCAAAAGGGGTCAGGGGGATTCAAGCAACGGCCGCTAGTTGAACTGGCTCATGGCAGCCTGGATGCCCTCCCGTAACAGAAAAGCCACGGCCTGGGCGGCCCGGGCCACGGCCTCGCCGATGACCTGCTCCTCCTCAGGAGTGAAGGGGCTGAGGACGTAGCGTACCTCGTCGGTCCCCGGCGGGGGTCTACCGATGCCCACCCTAATCCGGGGGAACTCCGTGGTCCCCAGGGCGCTGATGATAGACTGGAGGCCCTTGTGTCCTCCAGCGCTGCCCCGGGGTCGGATGCGGACCTTGCCCAGAGGGAGATCCAGGTCGTCGGAGATCACCACCAGCCTCTGAGGAACGAGGGAGAACCGGTGCACCAGGTACTCCAGGGCCTGGCCACTGACGTTCATGAAGGTCCGAGGCCGGGCCAGAATGGCAGGGACCCCCTCGATCTCCCCCTGGCCTAGGGCCGCCAGGCGGCGTCGCTGGGCCAGGGGAATACGGTAGAGCCGGGAGAGAAGCCGCACGCAGGTAGAGCCCACGTTGTGGCGGCTGCGCTGATAGGAGCGCCCCGGATTTCCCAGTCCCACGATGAGCGTAGCTGGCTGCCGCACCAGGCTCTCCCCTCACCCTTGCAGGAGCCGGCGGATAAGGGTCACCAGCCGGTCGTCTAGGACGTTGACCAGTCCCGAGAGGTCGCTGACCTGGACAATCTGCACGAACCGGGCGAACTCCTCGTCCATCCGGTCGGTGAGCACCCGGTCCACCAGGTGCAGGCTGAGCCGCTGGTTCTGCTCCGCCAGCGCCTGGTCCAGCTCCTCCAGGAAGGGCTCTAACTCCCCCCGGATGGAGGGCTCGCCCAGGGCCAGGTTACATTGGGGGCACCGGGGAGAGGTGGTCAGCGGCAGCTCCTGGGGAGCCAGGGGACACCGCTTCAGGGCCTGCTCTAGGGCATGGTGGCGCTCCGCCAGCTCTGGCCGCACCGGTGGCCCTAGCTCGGTGATGGAGTTGAGGCGGGCCAGGGCTTGCAGCGCCAAGGCGGAACGCTCCAACTGCACCGCTGCTCTGGCCGTCTCCTGGTGGTGGCTCTCGTGATAGGCGGCGTAGGCATGGCTGTAGCGCTGCTGGAACTGCTGGAAGGCGGCCTCGAGGGCAGGGCCGCTCTGAGGACCAGCCTCCAGGCTGTCGAAGCTTGTCCGTTCCTGGAGGGTCCGCTGGTCCAGGGCCAACTCCTCGTGGCCCCGCACGATGGCTACCTCCTCCAGGTAGGCCTTGACCTCCTGGACCCGGGGGGTCAGGGGGCTCAAGCGCTGGAGGCGGCGCAGCCGCCCCAGGTCCTGGGACAGGTCGGTCGGGTCGCCGTAGAGGCTCCGGGCCTGTCCGTAGAGCTCCCGGAAGTCACTGATGAGGGTAAGCCGGGCCAGGCGGTTCAGCGCGCTGCTGGTTTCCTGGAGCCCGGTGGAGGGGCTGCCAGCGAAGGATTCCAGAAAGGCCAGGGCCTGTTCCACCTCCTGTCGCAGCTCCCCCTGGGCCTCCCGCAACCTGGCCTCCTGCGCTGAGGACTCCTCATCGGGAGAGACCTCCCACAGGTCAGGAGCGAGGAGGGAGGTGTAGGGCAGCGCCGAGTTCCAGGAAACCTCCTGGGGATAGGTGAGGCTGACCGCCTTCTGGGGCAGGGCACTCTCCCAGGCCAGCGTGGGGATCAGCTCCGAGGTCAGGCGGTCTCCACGGAGCGGCTGGCCGTTGGACAGCTTGAGGCCATGGCCCGGGGCCAGTTGGATCTCCACCGGGGGGGTGGCGTGATAGATGAAGGCCAGCAGGTAGAGCAGGGCCAGGGGATAGGTCAGACCGTGGGAGTGGGCCAGGAGCCGCAGCAGCTCGGGGGCAGGGACAGCCACACCCCCCTTCTCCAGCTCCGAGACAAGGAGCGGGAACACGGGGCAGTCTTCCAAGTGAGGCTCCTGGGGCACCTCGGGCTTGGAGAGGCCCAGGCCGGGACCAAGCTCCTTCAGCAGCGCCTTCTTGGCGGGCTCAGGCTGGGGGGCAAACAGGGCCTGAAAGAGGCGGGCGGGGTCCTCTGGGCTCACCGGGCGGGGCAGCAGCCTGGGCCGGATGGGGACTCCGGGATAGGCCCACTCCAGCAGAGTGGTGGCCAGGCGCTCCACCCAGGCCTGAGGGCTGGGGCCGCTGAAGATGGCCCGCGCATTGAGGCTCCGCCCTATCTGGGTCTGCACCAGCCCCGAGGCGTACCGGTGCCCCTCCTCTTGGAGGAAGCGGGTGCTCAGCTCCTGGGCCTGCTGCTCCAGGGAAGCACGGAGCAGGGCCATGTCCCGGTCCCTCTCGGTGAGATAGGTGGCTCCGGCCTCCCGGATGGCCCTCAGCTCCCGCATCAGGCCCTCTCGCCGTTTCAACAGGGCCCGGCCGGGAATGCAGACGACGATGCGGGCATCTCTGAGCTGGCCAGGAGGGACCCGCTGCCGCTGGGTGAGGAGCACGATGCGGAAGTAGCTGTCCTGGGCACCCAGCTCACCCCACTGGGGGTCCCACCGCTCCGCCGTCACCACCTCGCCCTGGTACTGGATCCCCTGGTGCACCACGGCCACAGGCTGGGGCCCTTTCGAGGGCGTAAGGAACTGGAGGCTGCCTTGGGACATCACGAGCCCTGCGCTGCCGATTCCACCAGCTTGAGGAACTCCTCTTCGCTGAGGAGCCGGGTGTCGAATTTGCGGGCCTGCTCCATCTTGGTGCCCCCGGGGTCGCTGCCGAGCACCAGGTAGGTGGTCTTGCGGGTGACGCTCTCGCTGGCATTGCCCCCCAGCCCTTTCACCTTGGCCTCAGCCTGGGAGCGACTCACGGAGGCCAGCGTGCCGGTGAAGCAGAAGACCTGGCCGGAGAGGGGGAGGTCCCGAGCGAGCTCCGCGGCTGTCTCCTGGACCATGCTGACGCCCGCCCCCCGGAGCTTGGCGATAAGCTGCTGGTTCTGGGGGTCCTGGAAGAAGGAGAGCACGCTCTGGGCGATCTTGGGGCCGATACCCGGAAGCTCCGCCAGCTCTGCCTCAGTGGCCTCCAGCAGCCGGTCCATGCTGCGGAAGTGGTTGGCCAGCAGCTCGGCCACCTCGGAGCCCACGTGGAAGATGCCCAGGGCGAAGAGGAGGCGGGCCAGGGGTCGGCCCTTGCTGGCCTCGATGTTGCGGAGGATCTTGGCGGCCAGCACCTCCCCCATCCGCTCCAGGCCCACCAGGTCTTCCTTCCTCAGGTGGTACAGGTCGGCCACATCCTTCGCCAGGCCCTGCTCCAGCAGGATGCGGCACCACTGCTCCCCCAGGCCGTCGATGTCCATGGCACCCTTCTGGACGTAGTGGCGCAGCCGCTCGAAGATCTGGGCGGGGCAGGAGGCGTTGGTGCAGCGGGACATGGCCTCGCCGGGGGGCCGCACCACAGCGCCGCCACATACGGGACAGCGGCTGGGCATCTCACCTTCCCACTGGATGTCGGAGGGGTGCTGGGCTGTAGCATGGAAAAAACTGCCGCATGTTGCGCACTGTGGCTCGGGAGCTGGCCGCTGCTCCACCACCGGGCGCACCACCTGAGGGATGACCTCCCCCGCCCGCTCCACCACCACCCAGTCTTCGACGTGGAGGTCCTTGCGGGCGATGTCGTCCTCGTTGTGCAGGGTAGCCTGCTTCACGGTGACCCCGCTCACCTGCACCGGCTCCAGGATAGCATAGGGATTCAGACTGCCGGTGCGGCCCACGTTGATGCCGATGTCCAGCAGGCGGGTGATGGCCTGCTGGGCGGGCCACTTGTAGGCCACGGCCCAGCGGGGCTCCCGGCCCACAACGCCCAGGCGCTCCCAGTAGCCCAAGGGGTTCACCTTCACCACCACGCCGTCGGTCTCGTAGTCCAGCTCCGTGTGCCGTTCCAGGAAGCTGCGGTAGTAGTCCTCCACCTCCTCGGGGGTGCGGCACAAACGGGTATGGGGGTGGATCCTAAACCCCAGCTCACGGAGCTGGTGCAACAGCTCCCACTGGGTATCGGGCAGGGTGCCGTCCTCAGTGTAGCCCGTGCCATAGACGAAGATGTCCAGGTTGCGCGAGGCGGTGAGGCTGGGGTCCAGTTGGCGTACCGAGCCCGCAGCGGTGTTCCGGGGATTGGCGTAGGTGGGCTCGCCCCGGGCCAGGCGCTCCTCGTTCAGCCGGTGAAAGGCGGTCTTGGACATGTAGACCTCACCGCGCACCTCCAGCAGCCGGGGGCCCGGCTTGAGCAGGGTGAGGGGGATGCTCTTCACCGTCCTGAGGTTGTTCGTCACATCCTCGCCACGGTGGCCGTCGCCCCGGGTAGCGCCACGCACCAGCCTGCCCTCCTGGTAGGTCAGGGAGACGGCCAGACCGTCGATCTTGAGCTCGCACACCATGTCGAAGTCGGCGCCCTCCAGCAGGCCCTTGACCCGCCGGTACCAGGCCCGGAACTCCTCCTGGTCGAAGGCGTTGGACAGGGAGAACATGGGGAGGCGGTGCTGCACCTCGGCGAAGCCCTCGGCAGGAGGGGCCCCCACCCGCTGGGTCGGCGAGTCGGGGGTAACCAGCTCGGGGTACCGCCCCTCCAGCTCCCGGAGCTGGCGCAGCAGCAGGTCGTACTCGGCATCGCTCATGACGGGGTCATCGAGGACGTAGTAGCGGTAGTCGTGGTAGTTGATCTCGGCACGCAGCCGCTCGATCTGCTCAACAACCCTGGTGTCCACCATGGGCTTCTCCCATCTTGAGCGTGCCTGACGTGGTTGTAACACTCGTATGATACCACCTTTGCCCCTGGCTGGAAGGCCTCCGGCATCTCTCAACCCATCCCTGGGCCCTTCCCTCCCCACGGAATTGCAGTAGAATGAGGAGCGTACTCCCTTGATGCAGAAGGAGGTAGTCATGGGGAAAAAGGGCCGGGAGATCGTCCGGCTGAACATCGAGGAGCTGATCGAGGACCTGACGAGGGCCTACGCCGACGAGTGGCTGGCCCATTACTACTACACCCTGGCGGCCAACCTGCTCCAGGGCATCAACTCGCCGGAGATCGCGGAGAAGCTGCGGGAGATCTCCCTGAGCGAGTACGGGCACTCTAACAAGCTGGCCGAGCGCATCACGGAGCTGGGTGGCGAGCCCCTGCGGGCCTTTGCCGAGGTGGCCCAGAAGGCTGCCTGCCCGCCCTTCAACATGCCCAGGAACCCCTCCGATATCCCTGCCCTCATCAACGCCGTGCTGGAGCAGGAGCGCCACGCCATCGAGACCTACCAGGCCCT
>JBHIBI010000041.1:0-9118 GCA_046758985.1 Dehalococcoidia bacterium | reverse complement strand
ATGGTAGACCGAGGAAGAAGGGAGGGTACCCATGACCCAAACGCTCTCCATCACCGAAGCCGCCCGGCGGCTGGCCGTCTCGGAGAAAACCGTACGTCGCCGCATCCAGCGCGGCGAGCTGACCGCCGAGCGAGCCCCGGCCCCAGGCGGCTTCGAGTATCGGGTGAGCCTAGATGATCAGCTTGCGGAGACGGCACCCCATGGTCGAACCGACGGCGGTATGGCAACGGACGGCCAGCACCTGGCGAGCGAGACGGACCTGGGCAAGGCCCTGGAGATGCTGCGGCAGCAGATCGAGGAGAAGGACCGACAGATTGCGGAGCTCCATGTACTGCTTCGCCAAGCCCATGAGGTGGTGGTGCGGGCTCTGCCAGCGCCCGGCTCCACGGGAGAGCGCCGCTCCCGCTGGTGGTGGCCCTTCGGAAGGTAGGGCCTGCATGAGCCAAAGATAAAGAGTGGTCGGGGCGAGTGGACTCGAACCACCGACCTCCACGTCCCGAACGTGGCGCGCTCCCACTGCGCTACGCCCCGACGCTTGCATTATATCCTGGCGACGGCAGCAACGGCAAGGAAGGCACCGCCTGGCTTGTCCCATCTTCGGCATCCCTGCTATACTCCCCCTTGCCAGCCATGGAGAGAACACGGGTCGCCGTCCGAGTCCCCGCCACCACGGCCAACCTGGGCCCTGGCTTTGATTGCCTGGGGATGGCCCTGGACCTGTGGAACGTCATCTCCGTAGAAGCCAGCTCCGACGCGCGCGTCACGGTGCAGGGCGAGGGCGCCTCCCGCCTGCCGGGAGACCGGCGGAACCTGGTCTACCGGGCCATCACCGCCCTCTTCCGCCAGGTGCGCCAGGACGCCCCCAGCCTTGCCATCCACTGCGAGAACCACATCCCTGTACGCCGGGGGCTGGGCAGCAGCGCCGCCGCCGTCGTCGGCGGACTGGTGGCCGCCAACGCCCTCTACGGCCAGCCCCTCTCCCAGGATGAGCTGCTGGCCCTGGCGGCAGAGCTGGAGGGCCACCCCGATAACGCCGCCGCCGCCCTGCTGGGAGGCTGCCGTATTGTGGTGCGGGAGGAGGGCCAGCAGGCCCTGGTGACGGCCCCGATACCCCTTCCCGAGGGGCTCAACGCCGTGCTCTTCATCCCCCACTTCTCTATACCTACCAGAAAGGCCAGGGAGGTGCTGCCTCCCTCGGTAAGCCGAGAGGATGCGGTGTATAATATGGGAAGGGTAGCGCTGCTGGTCAACGCCCTGGCCACGGGGAAGCTCCAGCACCTCCCCACGGCCACCCAGGACCGGCTGCACCAGCCTGCCCGCCAGCAACTCTTTCCCGGCATGAGGGTGCTCTTCCAGGCCGCCCTGGGGGCAGGGGCCCTGGGAGTCTTCCTCTCCGGCGCCGGCTCCACTATCCTGGCCCTGACCCACGGCAGGGAGATGACGGTAGCCTACGAGATGGCCGAGGCCGCGAAAAGGCTCTCGGTGGAGGGTACCATCAAGGTGACCCGGCCCACGGTCCAAGGTGCCCAGCTTCTGGAGAGGGAGGGATCGGTAGCAGGGGATGGTTGAGCCTCGCAAGAGCTCTTCCCGAGCCGTTGTTAAGGAAGCGATCATAGCAACAGACCTCATCATCCAGAAGTTCGGTGGCAGCTCCCTGGCTGACGCGGGGAAGATCTGGCACGTGACGCAGCGGATCGCCGCCGCCAGGGACCGGGGCCAGGAGGTGGTGGTGGTCTGCTCCGCCATGGGTGACACGACCGACCAGTTGCTGGCCCTGGCCCGCCAGATCACCGAGCGCCCCGATCCCCGGGAGCTGGACCTCCTTTTCTCCACGGGAGAGGTGGTCTCCTGCACCCTGGTAACCATGGCCCTGAGAGCCGCCGGCTACGCCGCGGTGAGCCTCACGGGACTCCAGGCGGGCATCCGCACCGACAGCACCTACGGCAGGGCCCATATCGCCCAGGTGGAGCCGCGCCGTATCCGCCAGGAGCTGGACAAGGGCAGCATTGTGGTGGTAGCGGGCTTCCAGGGCGTTACCGAGGAGATGGACGTCACCACCCTGGGCCGGGGAGGCTCCGATACCACGGCAGTGGCCCTAGCAGCCGCCCTGAAGGCCCAGCGATGCTATATGTACACCGACGTAGAGGGCATCTACACCGCCGACCCCGCCGTGGTGCCCCAGGCACGCAAGCTGCTAGAGATCGGGTACGAGGAGATGCTGGAGCTAGCCAGCTACGGCGCAAAGCTCCACCCCCGCTCCGTGGAGCTGGCAGCGGTGTACCAGGTGCCCATCTACGTGGCCTCCACCTTTGCCGACAGCCCCGGTACCCTGATTCATGGAGTGACCAAGAGCATGGAGCAGCGAAAGAAGGTAACCGCTATCGCCTATGACCGTCAGGTGGCCAAGATCACCGTCCTGGGGGTCCCCGACCAGCCGGGTATCGCCGCGGCCCTGTTTGAGCCTCTGGCGGCGGTAGGCATCAGCGTGGATACCATTGTCCAGAACACCAGCGTGGAGCAGTTCACCGACCTGAGCTTTACCGTCCACCGCGATGACCTGAGGCAGGCGCTGGAGGTGGTGGGGCCCATCGCCCGGTCCATCGGGGCCCGAGGGGTCACCAGCGATGCCCACCTGGGCAAGGTGAGCATCGTAGGCGCGGGGATGCAGAACGCCCCTGGCTACGCCGCCCGGATGTTTCGAGCCCTGGCAGAGCACCAGATCAACATCGACATGATCACCACCTCGGAGATCCGCATCACCTGTATCGTCCATGAATCCAAGGTGGCGGAGGCGGTCCCAATCCTCCACCAGGCCTTCGAGTTGGAGAAAGAGGAGTAGCCTACGCCGGGAGGTAGAGGCGGTGAGTGAGCTCTTCCTCTCCGTCGTCATACCCGTCTACAACGAGCAACAGCGCATCCTGGGAACTCTGCAGCAGGTCACCAGCTACCTGGCCCAGCAGCCCTATACCTGGGAGGTGCTGGTGGTGGACGACGGCAGTACCGACGCCACCCGCTCCCTGGTAGAGCAGTTTGCCAGGGAGACCGGCGGCGTCTCCCTCCTGGCGCTGCCCCACGGCGGGAAGGGGTGGGCCCTCAAAGGGGGTATGCTGAAGGCCTCGGGCCAGTACCGCTTCCTCAGCGATGCCGACCTCTCCATGCCCATCGAACAGCTCCAGCGCTTCTTGCCGCCCCAGCTCACCGGCTACGACCTAGCCATCGGCTCCCGGGAGCTGCCCGGCTCCCGGCGCATCGGCGAGCCCCCCGCCCGGCACCTTATGGGCCGGGTGTTCAATGCCCTGGTGCGGCTGCTGGCCGTTCCCGGTATCAAGGACACCCAGTGTGGGTTCAAGTGTCTGCGGGGCGAGGTGGCCCAGGAGCTCTTCACCCTGCAACGGCTCCATGGCTTCAGCTACGATGTGGAGCTCCTCTTCCTGGCCCGACAGCGGGGCTACCGGATCGTCGAGGTGCCTATCGACTGGTACTACCAGCCCAGGAGCCGGGTCCACCCCCTACGCGACACCCTCCAGATGACCAGGGACCTGCTGAGGATACGCTGGGGCCACCTCCGGGGCAAGTACCGGTCCCTGCCCACCCCGGCAGGAGAACGCCCCTAGATGCCAGGAGACCCTTTTCCCTTCATCCCCCCCACCCTTTGTACCAGCCCACCGGAGCGTCCCCTCCCATATGACCAAACCCTAAAAATAGTTTAAGAAAAGCCCAAATTCTCATTGACCCCTCTTGACCCAGGAGTATAGTAGTGGGGAAAGAAGTCCTAGTGGTCCAACGAGAATAATCGAAAAGGGGTTGCCTCAGTAGGGCAAGATTTGATATTGTGCAATGCTGTTGTACCATGGGTGACGTGAGATTCGGTTGGTAAGGGTGAAGTCCCCACCAGAAGAGTGTTCAAAGGTCACTTGCCAAACTGCCGAGGAATCTTCTAAACTTTCCTTCTGTGAGTGGAGAGATGAATCTGGTACAGACCGACGAGAAGCTCAAGCTGCGAAGAAACAAGAGCAGAGAGGCGGTCCAGCTAGCCCTGGCTGGCCGGTGGGAGGAGGCCGTCAGGGTCAACGGGGAGATCCTGGAACACTTTCCCGAGGATGTGGAGGCGCTGAACCGGCTGGGCAAGGCCTTCATCGAGCTGGGTCGCTACGACGAAGCTCAGGAGGCCTTCCAAAGGGCGCTCCGGTACTCCCCACACAATGCCATCGCCAAGAAGAATCTTTCGCGGCTGACCGAGCTCCGGGCTAACGGGACCCTTACCCCCACCTCTGCACCCAAGGTCGCCCCCACGCTCTTCATCGAGGAGAGCGGCAAGTCGGGCACCACCCAACTGATCAACCCGGCACCCCCCCACATCCTGGCCAAGATGGCCGCTGGAGACGCGGTCACGCTTAAGGTTGTGGACCACTCACTGCTAGTGGAGAACCAAGAGGGCGAATACCTGGGGCAGGTAGAGCCCCGCCTCGGCCGGAGACTGACCCGCCTGATCCGGGGTGGCAACTGCTATGAAGCCGCCATCACCAGTGTCAACAGGAACCAGATAGCTCTCATCCTTCGAGAGGTCTATCGCCATCCCAGCCTGGCAGGCATCGCCCCCTTCCCCAGCGCCGGGGGCGCAGACTACCGGGCCTACCTCAGAGACACCCTGCTCCGTTACCGCATCGAAGAGGAGATAGAGGATGCCCATGGGGAGCCTCCCACGACGTGGCAGGAGGAGGAAGATGAACTTGTTCCCTCCGAGGAGGCACCCCGCGGAGCGATGAACACCGAAAGTCCAGAGGAGGAAGAGGAGTAGCGCTGCTCCTCTCCGTCCGCGGCTCCTGCTCCAGACCTAGCCCATCAGGCCTCGTAGCGAAAATCGGCACGCTCAGCGACCATTCGCAGCAGCGTCCGTGAGGCTCCTCTGGGCCGGTACAGCCCCTGCTCCCACTCACTAATGGTCTGCTGCCGCACCCCCAACTCCTGGGCCAGCTCCTGTTGGGTGAGCCCCAAATGGCGTCGTAAGGCCCGGACCAGAGGGGCATTCCACTCGATACGCTGCGCCATCAGACCTCCTGCCGATAAGTTTACACGGTGGCGAGTAAAACGCAAAGAGAGCCACTGCCTTGAAGGGCCTCCTCTTTTGGGATATGATGCTGGCCGATGGGAGCCTCACCATGAGCAAACGTGATCTGCTGTCCCTGAGGGACCTCTCGCCCCAGGAGATCCGGGGCCTGGTGCTGCGGGCCGCGGAGCTGAAGCGCGGCTCCCCTGGAGCCATCCTGGCGGGTAAAACCGTCGTCCTGCCCTTTCAGAAGCCCTCGCTGCGTACCCGGGCCAGCTTCCACGTGGCCGTCCAGCAACTGGGCGGGTACTCCTTCTACCTGGGCCAGGAGGAGGTAGGGCTGGGTACTCGGGAGCCCGTCTCCGACGTGGCGCGGGTCCTCTCTCGCTACGTGGACTGCATCGTGGCCCGAGTCTTCTCCCACGCCACTATGGAGGAGCTGGCCAGGTACGCCACGGTACCGGTCATCAACGCCCTCTCCGACTGGGAGCACCCCTGCCAGGCCCTGGCTGACCTGCTGACCGTCCATGAGAAGCGGGGGAGGCTGGAGGGCGTGACTATCGCCTATGTGGGCGACGGCAACAACGTGGCGCGAAGCCTCTGCCTGGGGGCCGCAGCGGTAGGTGCTCCCTTCACCATGGCCTCGCCTCCGGGCTACGGTCTGGATGACCACACCCTCTCCCTGGCCCGCCAGTGGTCCGGGGGGGAGGGTGATAGCCGGGTGCGGTCCCTTCAGGACCCCGCCGAGGCAGTACGGGGTGCCGACGTGGTGTACACCGACGTCTGGACCTCCATGGGCCAGGAGGAGGAGAGGGAGCGGCGCCGTCGGGACTTCGCGGGCTACACCGTGGATGAGCGCCTCCTGGCTCTGGCTGGGAGGGGGGCCCTGCTGATGCACCCCATGCCCGCCCACTACGGGGAGGAGGTATCGCCAGGACTGCTGGAGCACCCGCAATCGGTGGCCTACGACCAGGCGGAAAACCGGCTGCACGCTCAGAAGGCGGTGCTGGAGTTCCTGCTGGGGGGCAGGTAGGAGGCCCTGGGGGGTGGCATGCCGAAGCCCGTCGTCGCCATTATAGGACGGCCCAACGTGGGCAAGTCCACCCTCTTCAACCGCCTCCTGGGCTGGAGGGAGGCTATTGTGGCGGACATGCCGGGGACCACCCGTGACCGGGTCTTCGCCGAGGCCTCCTGGGAGGACATCCCCTTCCTGCTGGTGGACACCGGGGGCCTGGAGCCCTTCCCCACAGACCCCCTGAGGGAACGGGTCACCGCCCAGGTGCAGATGGCCCTGGAGGAGACCGATGTCATCATCTGGCTACTGGACGCCCTGGACGGCCCCACCCCCATGGACCAGGAGATAGCCGACCTGCTGCGCCGCCGGGGGAAGCCCGTGCTGGTAGCCGTCAACAAGGCGGATAACGAGCGGCGGGCCCAGGGATGGGCGGAGTTCTACACCCTGGGCATGGGTGACCCTCTGCCCATCAGCGCCTATCACAACCTGGGCATCGCCGACCTGATGGAGCGGGTGGTGGCCCTGCTGCCGCCCTGGGTGGAGCCGGAGGAGCCAAAGGAGGTCCTGCGTCTGGCCATCGTGGGCAGGACCAACGTGGGCAAGTCCCTGCTGCTCAACGCCATCCTGGGACAGGAGCGGGCCATCGTCAGCGAACTGCCTGGCACCACCCGCGACGCCCTGGACACCCCCTTCAGCTACGACGGTCAACGGGTTACCCTAATCGACACCGCAGGCATCCGCCGCAGGGGCCACATCCAACAGGGGGTAGAGCGCTACAGTGTCCTGCGGGCCATCCGCGCCGTGGAGCGGGCCGACGTGGCACTGGTGGTCACGGACGCCACCGAACTGGCCACCGCCCAGGATGCCCACGTCGCCGGGCTTGCCTGGGAGTCCTACAAGGGCGTGGTACTGGTGGTGAACAAGTGGGACCTGGCTCCCTCCATCCCGCTGGACAAGGTAGCCTGCCAGGGGAGCATCCGGCAGCGGCTGCCCTTCCTCTCCAACGCTCCAGTCTGCTTCACCTCCGCCCTACAACGGGAGGGGATTCAAGAGCTGCTGGATACCGCCCTGGCCCTCTACCGGGAACGGCAGACCCAGGTGCCTCAGGCACAGGTCCACCAGGTGGTGCTCCAGGCCCTGGCGGAGCATCCACCCCCCTCTCAGAGACGCCGGCATCTCAAGCTGCACCGGGTCTTCCAAGGTAGCGTCAATCCGCCCACCTTTGTCTTCCTGGTCAACGACGCTCGCCTGCTACACTTTTCCTATATGCGATACCTAGAGAACCGGCTCCGGGCCGCTCTGGGGTTCCCCCACACCCATCTGCGGCTGGTCTTCAAAAAAGGGCAAGGTGCAAAGTGACGGCCTACCTAACCGTGGACCTGCTGGTGGTGGCTCTGGCCGCCTACCTGCTGGGGGCCATCCCCTGGGGCCTGATAGTCGTGCGCCTGCTGAAGGGGGTGGATATCCGGCAGTACGGTAGCGGCAGGATAGGCATGACCAACGTCCTGCGAACCGCCGGAGGCAAGGTGGCGGGAGTGGTGGTGGTGCTGGATGTGTCCAAGGGAGTCCTGGCAGTGCTGCTGGCCCACCTCCTCATCCAAGCTCCAGACACGGCCCTGGGCGAAGTGGTGGCAGCGCTGGCGGCCATCATCGGCCACAACTGGTCCCTCTTCCTACGGTTCCAGGGGGGGAGGGGCATCGCTACCGCAGGGGGTGCCCTGTTGCTCATGGTCCCCATCGCCGGGGCCGGGGCCACCGCCGCCTGGGTACTGGTCACCCTGGTGACCCGGTACGCCTCCGTGGGCTCAGTAGCCGCCGTAGCTGCTGGCGCCATCGCCCTGCTGCTCTTAACCCTCTTGGGGTCATACCCCTGGGAATACCTGGTCTACATGACAGCGGCGAGCATCATCCTGATCTGGCAACACCGGGAGAACTTCCGGCGTCTGGTGCAGGGCCGAGAGCTTCGACTGGGGGAGAAGGCACCCCCCATCGCCAGCCCTGGCCAGGAGCGAGAGGGGCCGTGAAGAGGGTAGCCATCGTGGGCACCACCACCTGGGGTACTACCCTGGGCCTCATCCTGGCGCAGCGTGGCACCCTCGTCCGTCTCCTGGCCCGCTCCCCCGAGGAGGCCCAGGAGCTGAACGCGCGGCGGGAGAACAGCCGTTTCCTCCCAGGGGTCCCCTTCCCTCCCAGGCTAACGGCCACCTCCGACTCTAAGGCGGCGCTCCACCGAGCAGCTCTGCTCATCTTCGCCGTCCCCTCCAAGGCCCTCCGACAAAATGTTACCTGGGTCCGGGCGGCGCTGACGACGCACCCATCGCTCCTGGTACTCAGCGCCTGCAAGGGGCTGGAGAAGGTCTCGGGCAAGCGCATGAGCCAGGTGCTGGAGGAGGAGCTCCCCCCGGCCCTCCACAGTCGCATCTGCACCCTCTCGGGCCCCAACCTGGCCCTAGAGATCGCCCGGGGCCGTCCAGCCTCCACGGTGGTGGCCAGCCTGGAGGAGAAGACGGCGGTGGCAGTCCGCGACATCCTCATGTCCTCCACCTTCCGGGTGTACACCAATACCGATATCATTGGCGTGGAGTTGGGTGGCGCTCTGAAGAACATCATCGCCATCGGTGCGGGCATCTGCGACGGTCTCCAGTACGGTAACAATGCCAAGGCCGCCTTCATCACCCGAGGCCTGGTGGAGATCACCCGCCTGGGCGTGGCTGCGGGGGCCAACCCCCTGACCTTCGCTGGCCTGGCGGGCCTGGGGGACCTGGTGGCCACCTGCACCAGCCCCCTCAGCCGCAACCGGTATGTGGGGGAACAACTGGCCCAGGGCCGCCGGCTGCAGGAGGTGCTAGCCTCCATGCAGAACGTCGCCGAGGGGGTGGATACCACAGCGGCGGCACTGAAGATGGCCCAGGAGCTGGGGGTGGAGATGCCCATCACCCAGGCCACCTATCAGGTGCTCTTTAAGGAACGGGAACTCCAGCAGGCAGCAATGGAGCTCATGGGGCGCCCTCCACGCCATGAATGGGAGGGCCTGCACCCGGTATGAAGTCTGCAAG
>JBHIBI010000040.1:0-9257 GCA_046758985.1 Dehalococcoidia bacterium | reverse complement strand
CGTAGAAGTGGGTGATGAACGACGTAGCGGTCTCCCTGGCCCGGGCCTCGTCGGCATCCACGTGATAGTAGGCCAGGGAGGCCGGCGTGAGCGAGGCAGGGTCTCGGCCCACCTCCCGGGTGTACTGGTGCACCTGCTCCCACGACTCAGCAAAACCGTGGGGCCCAGCGGCCCCCCGGGCGATGAAACCCGAGGCCAGGCGTGCTATCCGGCGCAGAACCAGCGGGGCGGAGCCCCCCATCCACAAGGGCGGTCCGCCGGGCTGTACCGGCCTGGGCCCCACTGGACCCACGTCCACGCTGTAGAACTCCCCCTGGTGCTGTACCGGCTCCCCCAACCACACCTGTTGCATCACCTGAATCATCTCCTCGGCCCTCCGGCCTCGCCTCCCAAACGGGACCCCCAGGGCAGCGTAGTCGTTGGGGCGGCTCCCGATGCCCATGCCCAGGGTGACTCGCCCGTCAGAGAGACCGTCCAGGGTGGCCAGGACCTTGGCCAGGAGCACCGGGTGCCGGAGCGGGGCCAAGAGCACCGAGATGCCCAGGCGGATGCGGGAGGTCACCGCAGCAGCCGCCGCCAGGGCCGTGAGGGGCTCCAGGTTGCCGTAGACCACCCGGTCCAGGCTCCAAAGGGAGTGAAACCCCAGCTCCTCGGCCCGTCGAGCGAAGGTGGGAACGGTGTCGGCCCGCAGCTCCTCGTGGGCAGGCAAACAGACAGCCAGCTCTGCCATGCACGCCTCCTTTCCCGACTGGGGGTGGGACATGTTCAACCCCCATCATGCTAATGGCAAGTGGGAGGCTTGTCTATGGGCAGAGGCCCACGGTCTTTCATTGACAACCCCCAGGCAGCTTGCTACCATCTAACCGAAGCGCCCGTTGGGGAGCCTTGTTCTTTTCGGAGCCCGTGACCGGGTGGAGGGTGGAACGACGTGGCCTACGTGCTGAGCCTGCGGTGTCGGGAGTGCCGCCGCGAGTATCCGGTGGAGCCGCTGAACGTGTGCGACTTCTGCTTCGGCCCCCTGGAGGTGGTGTACGACTACGACGCCATCGCCCGGGTGGTGAGCCGGGAGCGCATCGCCCAGGGGCCCCTTTCCATGTGGCGCTACCAGGACCTCCTTCCGGTGGACGGTGGCAACGCCGTGGACATCAACGCCGGCTTCACCCCCCTGGTCAAGGCGGGGAACCTGGGCCGCCTGCTGGGCCTGGAGCAATTGTACATCAAGAATGATAGCGTCAACCCCTCCTTCTCCTTCAAGGACCGGGTGGTCACCGTAGCCACCACCAAGGCCCTGGAGTTCGGCTTCGATACGATGGCCTGCGCCTCCACGGGCAACCTGGCCTGTAGCGTGGCCGCCCACGCCGCCCGCGCAGGCATCAAGGCGGTGGTATTTATTCCCGCAGACCTGGAGGCGGGCAAGGTCATCGGCACCGCCATCTACGGGCCCACCATCGTGGCGGTGCGCGGCAGCTACGACGAGGTGAACCGCCTGTGCAGCGAGGTGGCCGACAACTACCCCTGGGCCTTCGTCAACATCAACATGCGGCCCTACTACGCCGAGGGCAGCAAGAGCCTGGCCTATGAGGCGGCGGAGCAACTGGGCTGGCGGCTTCCCCAGCACGCCATTGTGCCTGCCGCCTCCGGCTCCCTGTACACCAAGATCTGGAAGGGCTTTCAGGAGCTGGTCTCCCTGGGCCTCCTGGAGGGCCCCGTCACCACCCGCATGCACCTGACCCAGGCGGAGGGGTGCAGCCCCATTGTGACCGCCTACCAGACCAACGCCCCGGCCATCAGGCCCGCCAAGCCCGATACCATCGCCAAGTCCCTGGCCATCGGCAACCCCGCCGACGGCTTCTACGCCCTGCGCACCATCAAGGAGTCCCAGGGCTCCGCCTACGCCGTGCCCGAGGAGGAGATTGTCGAGGGGATCAAGCTGCTGGCGGAGACCGAGGGCATCTTTACCGAGACCGCCGGCGGCGTGGTCATCGCCGGGCTGAAGTACCTGGCCCAGTCGGGGCGCATCAAAAGAGATGAGGTCACAGTGGCCTACGTCACCGGCAACGGCCTCAAGACCCAGGAGGCAGTGGAGAGCCTGGTCAAGCCCCTGTTCATCCAGCCCACCCTGGCCTCCTTCGAGGAGGCCCTGGGGGGCGTCAAGGCCAGCAAGGGGGTGGGCTAACATGGGGAAGCGCCGCGTGAAGTTCACTTTCCCGCCTGAGTACATCACCGAGCCCGTCATCTACCAGCTCGGGCACCAGTTCCAGGTCGTCACCAACATCCGGCGGGCCGATGTCCGCGAGGACGTAGGATGGGTGATCCTGGAGCTGGAGGGCGACGAAGAGGAGATTGACCGGGGGCTGGACTGGATCAAGGCCCAGAACGTCCGGGTGGACCCGGTCAGCGGGGACATCATCGAGGGCTAGCAGCCGCCAGGGTAGTCACGGAGGTCGAAGGAGGACTTAGGGGAAATGGGTGTCACCGTTCGTATTCCTGCACCCCTGCGCCGCCTCACCAATGGCCAGGACAAGGTCGAGGTCAACGGCTCGACCCTGACTCAATGTATTGACACGCTGGACCAGCAGTTCCCCGGCTTCAAGGAGCGCCTGCTGGACGAGACCGGGGAGGTCCGCCACTTCGTCAACATCTACCTCAACGGCGAGGACGTGCGCTTCCTCCAGGGGCTGGAGACCACCACCAACCCGGGGGACGAGGTCAGCATCGTGCCCGCCGTGGCCGGCGGCGCTTAGCCCTCCCCGTTCACCTGTTTGTCACCCTGAGGAGGCCGCTAGGCCGACGAAGGGCCTCACCCCACCGCCGAGATGCTTCGCCCGCGGCTCAGCATGACAGGGGGGAGGGCTCACCACCAGGCCATGCTCTCGCGATAAGGGCGGAGCCTTTCCCCCGCCGTCGGCTTGCGCAGGACGAACAGGTGCTCGTGCATGATGAGGAGGAAGTTCTTCTTGCGGGACAGGTTGGCCCACAGCCCCTCGGTCTGGGTGTTCCACTGGGCCTTGATGATGTCCTCCTTGAGCACGAACCCGGCGTCCAGGAAGGACTGGAGCACCCGAAAAGCGATGGGGACGTAGTGACGGCTGCGCCGCGTATCGCCCACCAGGATGGCGCAGTAGTGGTCAGGCTTGAGGACGCGGTAGGCCTCGTCGGCCACCAGGCGCATCTGGGTGGCGAACTCGGCGATGCTGCGCACGTGGGAGAGGTCCGCGTTGGCAGGGGGAACGTGCCCCCTGCGACCCCCTTGCCGACCCTCACCCCCTCTGGACTCCTCCAGTGACCGGGAAGGGACGTCCCCGCTTTTTTGGGAGTAGCGGATGATGCTGGCGTAGGGTGGGTGGGTGGCGATGAGGTCAATGGAGCCGTCGGGGATGGCATCCAGGTTACGGGCGTCGCCGTGGTAGAGGCGGATGTCCACCGGGGGCACCTCCTCCAGTCCCGATCTCGGGAGGGAGAAGTTGAGGCGGTCCATGGTGAGCATGAGGGCGTCGCGGTTGATGTCCACGCCGATGCCGTGGCGGCTGGTGAGCTTGCACTCCACCAGGGTAGTGCCGCCACCCACCATCTGGTCCAGGACGGTGTCGCCGGGGCTGGAGTAGCGGAGGATGAGGTTGCGGGCTATCTGGGGAGCCCAGTTGCCGCGATAGCTGGCCCTGTGGGTGGCCCAGGTGCCGCGCTTGGGAAAGGACCAGAGGGTGGTGGCCTCGGTCTTGAAGCCGGGAGGCTGGAGGCTCCTGGGCCGCTGGGGGCCCAGGAGGCGGATCCGTACCTGCCCAACCGTAACCTTTCCGTATTGGGCAAGGAAGCGTTGGTACGCCTCCGGGGTGATCTCCCGCATGGGCCAGATCGACAAAGCGATCTGATCCTAGCGGCAAATCCCAAAAGATCAAGATCAAATGATCTGAGTTCCGGGGAGGTCTCCCACCCGCCCGCTAAGGGAGAGAGATACGGAGGTTATTTTGAAGGTCAGTGTACCTAAAGGTGGAGCCAGCCTTCGTGGCATGAAGCTCGCCGAAGCTATACTGCATTGGAAGGACGGACTTTCCCTTCGCCTCCCTCAGGGTCTTCGCAGAAAAATCTCGCGCAACGAAAAGACTACCCAAGCACTCTGCACCTAATTCCTTCATGTAGCCTGTGAGTTGGTCGAGGTCTTTAGGTTGGGCCCGACCTTGCTTTACCTCAATGACAATCTTCTTCGCCGTTCCAATAGGAACAGTCTCCTTCACCAAGAGATCCGCGTGCCCTTCTGGAAAAGCTTTCTCGCCAAGAGTCTCAAATTGTCTAGCATCCAGATCCCTTAAATCCATCGACTCTAGAATTGTGGCCAAGTTCTCTGGCCGCATCAGCCACTTTCTTAACAGAGATTGAAGCACCTGCTCAATGAACAAAAAAACTTCGGGCGGCCTAGAGAGAGTCTTGTCCCAGGTTATTTGAGGCTCAAAGGTGGGGTATCCTGTGACTGCAAGCGAGGAAGGCTTAGCGGAGGTTAGTGTACCCATTTGCGATACCGCTTGAAGGGTCGTCTGGTCTGCTTGAAAGTGGGTACGCCAGTAGCCACCTCTTAGGAGGAGGTTCTCGGCTACGTAGGCGAACTCGGCCCGCACGAGACTTTCTTCAAAGCTTCTAACAGGCTTGAGCTGAAGCCTGAAGGGGAAGTAATAGGTTTTGCCATAAGCCCCAAGGAAAATAGACGGCCACGGCGGTGCTGTTTGGGCGTTGCGAATAGCCTTCTTCTCGACTACCTGGTACAAGTTGAACGCCTTGGCACCGTAGAGGAACGACACATAGTCACCCTCTTCTATATCCACATAGGCCCACAGTCCGTTCCTACTATTGGTAACTCCAGCGAGAGCGTATTTAAGGCAAAGATCGAGGTTCGTCTTGGTGGAGACTGCTATCAGAAAGTACGCCATCTACTTGGTCACCATCTTAGACTCGGACACCAGAACACCGCCACAACTGTACCCTTTCCCTCCGTGTTGAGCAACCGCTCCAGGCCAGCCTGGACACAGGCTACCCAGCGCTGGAGGCCCGCCGCGCCACCAGGGTGGCCGTCACGCCGGCACCGGCGAGGCCGGCAAGCAAGAGGAACAGGCCCAGCATGGGGAACCCGCTCAGGCCGATGACCAGCCCCCCCACGGCCGAGCCCAGAACATTCCCCGCCTGGTTGCTGGCCACCAGCAGGCCCATGAGGCTGGCTCGCGTCTCCTGCACCACCCCCAAGAGCGTCTTCATGAACACGCCCCGCGCCACGTTCATCAGGATGTTCAACAGTGCCCCCAGAGCCACGGAAAGCCACAACCCGGGCCCGGAGCCAAAGAGCACCCACGCTACAGCACCCCCTGCAGCCAGGGCCACGGCTGCCGCTCCCAGGCCGTACCGCGTATCCGCTACCCGGCCGCCCAGGAGAGCGCCCACCACCAGCCCCGTCGCTACCACGGCAAAGGGACCCGCCACCTGGCCCAGACTTAGTCCGTATCGCTCCATCAGAAAGGCAGAGATGTAGATCCAGAGCGTTGCCGCCACGAGCTGAAGGGTGAGGTTGGCCAGCAAGACACGCCGGAAGAGCCCGTGGTGAAGGGGCTCCAGCAGGCGTGCACGAAAGTCCAGCCTGATACGCTGCCGCGCCTGCTGTCTCCGGGGGAAGGCCAGGATGAAGAGCACCATGACGAGGAGTGCCGCTCCCCCCATCAGGCCAAAGGACCAGCGCCAGCTCGAATAGTCCGCTACCAGGGCCACCGCCGGTACACCCAGCACGACGGCGAGCGAGCTGCCGCTCACCATGAGGCCCAGCGCCCTGCCCCGGATGTGGGCCGGGAAGTAGTCGGCAATGGCCGCCATGCTGCTCGTGGGGACCAGGGCAGCACCAAAGCTCGTGAAAAAGCGAAAGAGGGCCAGGGAACCGTAGTTCCAGCTCAAGGCGGCCGCCAGGGTTGCGACCCCCATAAGCCCGAGCCCCAGAATCAAGAGAGGCCGGCGGCCATACACATCGGAGAAGGGGCCCGAAAGCAGGGCTATGATCCCCCAGGAGACCGAGGTGATGGCCACCAACTGTCCGGTGACGGAGACCGTGGTGTTGAACTCGTCGGCCAGGTCCACCAGCAGGGGCCCCAGCATGAAAGCGGTGGTGAAAGCCAAAAAGACCGCTGCGGTTACCAGGGCTAACAGGAGGGGCAGCCTGACCGGGGTAGCCTGCTCAACGGGGGCAGCCATACGGGGCTAGTATAGCGCACCCTCCCCGACTTGGACACTGAACCGCTCATCCCGCGGTGCTCGGCACAACCTCGAGCGACGAGCACTGAGACCCTTCGCTTCGCCCTTCGTCAAGCTCAGGACAGGGCTCAGGGCGTCGCTCAGGGTGACAAAGACCGTATCACTGTCACGCTGAGCCCCTCGTTCTCTGTCACACTGACCCTCGGCCCTCTGTCATTCTGAGTCCCGATGTATCGGGACGAAGAATCTCCAGTCGCTCAGGACAAACCCTTCGACAAGCTCAGGGCAAGTTCCGCAAAGCACTCTTCAGATTTTCGGGATAGCTTTAGGCAGAGGCCAGGCGGAATAGCCCCCGGTCCTACAGGCCCCGGAGCCACAGGTCCAGCACCAGGCCCAGGAAGATGAGCCCCAGGAAGGGGTAGGCCGACAGCCGGAACACCGCCAGGCTGGAGGCCCTGTCGCCAGCCCGGGCCAGCCTCCAGCTCCCCCCGGCCATCAGCAGGCCGCCCAGGTTGGCGCAGGCAAGGTAGAGCCAGCCGAACCCACCCACCGCCCACACGCCCACCGTAGCGGCGTAGAGCACCAGGGAGAGCCCAAAGGAGAGCCAGCGGGTCAGGGCCACGCTCCGGTTCACGGGAAAGACGTTGACCCCGGCCCGCAGGTAGTCCTGGCGGTAGGCCAGCATCAGGTTCCACACGTGGACGGGGACCCACACCAGGATGAGGAGGGCCAGCAGCAGGATGGTGCCGTTCAGCTCCGGCCGTATGGCGAACCACCCCACCAGGACCGGCCCGGTGCTGGAGAGGGAGCCCAGGAAGTGGGTCACCCAGGTCTTGCGCCCCGCTAGCGCCGCCGTCACACCGACGGTCCCCGCCACAAAGGCGTAGGGGTGGAGGTACCAGGCCAGGGCCAGGGCCAGGGCCACCAGGGCAGCCGACCACGCCAGGGCCTTCTCCGGTGGCGAGATGAGCCCCGCGGGGAGGACCCGGTGACGCGTGCGCCGCATCAGCGCGTCCACCCGCCGGTCCAGGTAGTTGGTCAGGCCGTTGGTACCCCCGCTGCCGATGACGATGGCCAGGGTAGCCAGCAGAAAGGCCCCCATCGGCGGGCTGCCACCGCCGGCCACCAGGGCGCTGCACACGCCGATGAGGGAGAGCAGGAGGGTCTCCCGGGGCTTCAGAACCCGGACGTAGGACACCGGGGTCCGCAGCCAGGCGGGGGCGCGGGGCCAGGTACCCTGGGCCACCGCCGTACCAGTCATGGGAGAAGCGCTGCCTCGCTCAGAAAGCGCCACCCGGCATCTCCTCTCTCCAGGAGCAGTTCCTTGCCAAAACCGGCCGCGCTGTTAGAATAGAGCCACACGGTGCCAGAGGAGCAACCACTACGCCTGACCTGTCCTGGACAACGCTGGGCCTCGTCTTTGTCATTGTCCTTGCCGCCTCCACCATCAAAGGGACCATCGCCTTCGGGCTCAATCTGGTTGCCATACCCCTGCTGCTGCTCCTTGTAGAACCGAGGCTGGCGGTGGTCCTCATCGTACCCCTCAGCTTTATCCTCGACCTCTCCATCATCCACCAGACCTGGAGCCGGATCCACTTCCGGCGCATCATCCCCATGGTCCTGCTGGGGGCCCTGGGTATTCCCCTGGGACTCCTCATCCTCCTGGCGACCCCGGGCGCGGCCTTAAAGCTGTTCATCGCCGCCGTCATTCTGGTCGCGGCCACCCTCCTGGCCCTGGGCTTCAGCCCGCGTATCACCCGGGAGCGGCTGGCCAGCGGCATCGTGGGCTTCTCCAGCGGCCTGCTGTCCACCAGCACCGGCATCGCCGCCCCGCCAGTTGCGCTCTTCCTGATGAACCAGCAGGTGGAGAAGGACGAGTTCCGGCCCTCTCTCTCCTCCTTCCTGGTCATGGTAAACTTCATGGCTACCGTCTCCTTCGCCATCTCGGGGTCCCTGTGGGTCCCCCTCCATGTGGGGTCGCTGGCGCTCCGCCCCTTGCTCCTCGACCTCATCCTGTTGCCCGCGGCCCTGCTGGGGTTTTTCGTGGCTAGCCGTCTGTTGCCCTACATCAACCCCTTCTGGTTCCGCCGGGGCATCATCCTGGTGGTCATCGCCGCAGCCATCTCGGCCATCGTCAGCACCGTCGTCACCCTGTAAGAGAAGCCCCGCCAGCCCTACCGGGCCAGGCTGTGCACCACCTCCCGGACCAGGGCAGTAGGCACCCTCCGACGCACCACAGCCCTGCCAACGTCTTCCAGCACGACCCACTGGAGAGCGCCGCCACGCACCTTCTTGTCCAGGGTCATGGCGCGCAGGATGCTCCGAGGCGCTACGCCTGGGCACCGCAAGGGGAGTCCGAACCGCTCCAAGAGCTGCCGCTGCCGCTGCACCACCTGGGCGGAGATGAGCCCCAGCCGCTGGCTGAGCAGGGCCGCCCCCATCATGCCCACCGAGACCGCCTCGCCGTGGAGGTACTGCTGGTAGCCCGTGGCCGCCTCCAGGGCGTGGCCAATGGTGTGGCCGTAGTTCAGCAGGATGCGCCGCCCGCTGGTCTCCCACTCGTCCTGGGTGACGATGCGGGCCTTGATAGCCATGCTGCGCCGGATAACCTCTGAGGTGCTCCCCCGCTCCAGGGCCAGGAGGCCCTCGGCGTGCCGCTCCATGGTATCGAAGAGGTCCGCATCCAGGATGAGGCCAGCCTTGATGGCCTCGGCCCACCCTTCGGCCAGCTCACGGCGCGGTAGGGTGCTCAGGGTCTCCAGGTCGGCCAGCACCAGCCGCGGCTGATAGAAGGCCCCCACCAGGTTCTTCCCCGCGGGCAGATTGACCGCTACCTTCCCCCCGATGGCGGCGTCCACCATGGCGGCCAGGCTGGTGGGGAGCTGCACCAGGGGGATGCCCCGGAGGTAGGTAGCCGCCACAAACCCGGCCAGGTCTCCCACCACACCACCTCCCAGGGCGAGGATGGCCTGCCCCCGCTCAGCCTTGCGCTCCGCCAGCCACTCGTAGATGCAGCGGGCCATCTCCAGGCTCTTGCT
>JBHIBI010000039.1:0-9257 GCA_046758985.1 Dehalococcoidia bacterium | reverse complement strand
TTGGTTTTGGGGACCTCGTTGTCCACCGGCGGGACGGACTTGACGTAGGCGATGACCGCGCCCAGGTCCTCCTCGCTGAGGTTGTGGAAGACGTCAGAGTGCATGATCATCAGTCCTCGGCCCTCTTGGTTGACCCCGTGCCGTATGGCCCTCACATAGTCGGCGTCGCTGTAGGTGGCCCCTATACCTCCCCGGCCAGAGGTAAGATTGGAGGCGTAGACAGACGCTATGCCTGACTCTTCAAAGAGGACATCTCCTCCCAGGTTATCGCCGTGACATCCCTGGCAGACGGTCACAGTCTCCGCGAGATGTCGGCCCCGGGCGATGGCCGTCTCATCGGTTGGGATGGCAATGTTCTCAACCTGGATGTCGTGGCTCCTGTTGAGGCGTGACCCGCCGAGAAAGTACAGCACCACGGCAGCAACAACGACGATTCCTAACAGACCGGCCAGGCCGATGCCTGTCCACTTCAGCACCCTTTTCATAGTGGTTCCCCTTCCTGTGCCGCGAGATTTGACCCACTGGATGCGCGGGGCCCAGTACTCCCGCCGGTCTGACGGCGTGAACCCCTAGGCGAGCGCTTCCTCGCACTGAAGGACGAGATGTCGGAGAGTAGGACGGCCCTTCCGACGTCGGCAGCACACTCCAAGAGCGCGGCCCTGTCAGCATCGCTGTAGGGGCGACCATCCGCGCGGGGACCCAGGGCGAGCTCTCCCATCGTCCGGTCGCCGTAGACGATGGGGATGCTGATGGCAGGAGCACCACCTCCAACAGCGTGGAGCGTCTCGTCCGCGTTGCTACGGTGGAGTCGTATGATGCCGCTCTTGGCCTGATAAGCCCGGATGGACTCGTCAAGGAAACGGCGCGTGATCTCCAGCGAGTCAAAGACCTGGAGGATAGGACGGAGTTCCTGCCTGAACTTGCCTACCTCGCGGACAGGATCGCCCAGCTCTTTGAAGGTGCGGTCGACGAAGGCCTGGAGGCTGCTGCGGAGGGGGGTGAAGAGGGAGGCGACGATGAAGACGGTGATGATGATGACGGCATCGGAGGTGGTGCCGGTGAACTCGGCAAAGATGAGCCGGGAGAACTGAATGCCGCCGATGTAGAGGCCGCCAAGGAGGCCAGTGAGAGGGACGTAGACGAAGGTACGGTTGATGATGAGGTCGATGTCGTAGAGGCGATACTTGAGAATGGCTGTAGCGATGCCTAGAAACGGGAGCAAGAGAAAGCCGACGAACAGAAACTCGCCCCAAGGGGCAGGGAGCTCTTGCCCACTCCAGTCGAAGGCGATTATGGCGATCATGAACGCACCGAATATCGCGGCGGTGTAAGCGAACCACTTTATCTGCTGGCGCTCATCCCCGTTACTTCGGGTAAAACGGAGGACAATGGAGACGCTGGCCGACCCCCAAAGAATGAGAAAAGCGATCCCCGCTATGGCCTCGACCGCGTCCAGAACGGGTCCGGCACCGGCAATGGCCAGGGGGTTCGTAACCGTGGGAGGAAGCGGCGGGTCCACATCGGGTGACGGTGACAAGAAGAAGGCGACGATCAGAGCGGCGAAGGCTCCTACCGCGCCCCAGACAACCCACCGCCAGCGCGGCGATAGCAACGTTCCTCGAGGGAAAAGAAGCACCACAAAGAGCAGCAGCGTATACGCCACCACCCATATCGCATTTGCAAACAGCCATACTAACGCGCCTCCTGGCAATTCTCCAGACCTGACATGAACAGCATACTGAGCATAGGTTAAGAGCCCTTCAGCAGTTACACCGATGACGGGGAAGAGCAACACCAGCCAGCCGATGAGGTACTCAGGATGCCTCGAAGCAACGACAGCACCTACGGTGGCTATCGCGGTGATTGCCACCGCATGAGCGACCCTCTCTGCCAGCATATACTGACCGAGGGACGGCACCAGGACATACTCAACGAGGAGAATGACAGCGACCAGTCCGATGGAGAAGGCCCACAGGGACCAGGCTAGAAATCGTGCGGGAACGTTTTTCATTTCGGTTTGTGCCCTCTCATCCACCATCGGTGGTGGAAACCCCCAACTGTGATCATGTTGCTCGATAATAACAACTCGAACCAGGACAAGTCCAGATTGGGTTCTGGCAAGTTTCTTGCCTGGACATTATGCCCCACCGTAGAGGACTCGAACTTTTCATGCCAGTACTCTACCCATACCCTGGCAAATTCTCGCTCCTTTTTTACCCTCCAGAGGCTTGCATCTCTGCATGTGACCTAGTACACTCGGGGGCACCATGACGGTAACACGAGTCTCCCTCACCCTGCCCAACGGCGTGGCCCTGGCGGTGGAGGCCAGCGAGGGTGAGCCCTCCCGAGAGCTGCTGACCCTACTGCTGCGGGAGCTATCGTCGGAGCTGGCGCGGCTGGGGAACGGCCTCGCGGGCGCGCCCCCACAGCCGGCAGTGGTGGAGACCCCAGCCCCCACGCCCACGCCCACTGCGGCGGAGCAAAGCTCAGGGCATGGCTTTGCGGGCTTCTGCCGCCGGGTGAACCCGGTGGGTGATATGCGACGGGTGGTGGTGGCCGCCGAGGGGGCCCAGCAACTGCTGGGCATGGAGCGGGTGTCGGCCAGGGAGCTGGAGGGGCTGTTCCAACAGGCGGGCTGGCCCCGGCCCAAGGACTTCGTCCAGACGCTACGCAACGCCGCCCGCAGCAAGTTCCGCTGGCTGGAGCGGGTCCCCGGCCAGGAGGGCTACTACACCGTCACCGACCAGGGCCGCCAGGAAGTAGTGGGCCAGGCCTAGGCCTCCGCGCCCCTACCAGTGCGCAGCAGCTCCGCCTCCTCCAGGTAGCGCTCCAGCAGGGGCCGCACCTCGGGACGCTTGGGGTTGAGGGCGGAGATGGCCACGGCCCGGAAGAGCACGCCGGTGGAGACCTCCGTCTCCACCGAGTGACCCACCCGGGGAAGCTTCAGCCCCAGGGCCTGGGCCATCAAGACCCCCGCAACCAGCCCGGCCCCGCTGGCGTAGCAGCGGGTCAGCACCCGGCCGTCATGGCGCAGGGTGACGCCGCTCCTCCCATGGTACAGGGTCACGGGGACGGCCCGCTTGGGGACGTCCATGACCCGCTCGGCGTACTCCAGGGCCCGCTTCCGGCTGGTGGCCACGCCTTAGGCCTCCCCCAGCTTCGCCGCCAGGCTCATGGCGTTCGCCACGGCAAAGCCCCCGATGTCGTTGTTGAAATAGATGTACACCGCCTTCAGCCCCTGGCCGATGGCACGGACCTGGTCGGCCCACTCCTCCAGCGCCTCCTTGGTGTAGCAGCCGGAGTAGGTGCCCGTGGGGCCGTGGAGCCGCACGTAGGCGAAGTCGGCGGTGGCCAGGACCGGCGTGGCACAGCCCCGCATATCGTGGACGCAGAAGGCCACGTTGTGCCCCATCAGCAGGGCCAGGGTCCCCTCATCGTACCAGGAGGGGTTGCGGAACTCCACCACGTGCTGGAGGTCCCGCGGCAGGAGGGCCAGGAAGGACGAAAGCCGCGCTTCATCCCGGCCCAGGCCCGGCGGGAGCTGGTAGAGCAGGGGGCCCAGCTTCTCCGCCAGCAGCCGCGCCCGCTCAAGGAAGGTCTCCAAAGGCTCCGCCACATCGCGCAGTCGCTTGATGTGGGTGATGAACCGGCTGGCCTTGACGGCGAAAAGGAACCCCTGGGGGACACGGGTGCGCCAGTTCTGGAAGGTCTTGGACAGCGGGAGACGGTAGAAGCTGTTGTTGAGCTCCACCGTGGGGAACCGCTGGGTGTAGAATTCCAGCCAGCGCGCCTGGGGGAGCTCCGGCGGGTAGAAGGGACCCCGCCAGTGGGCATAGGACCAGCCGCTGGTACCTATCAGAACTCCGCGCTTGGCCGCCAGGCTTGCCATGGAACCATACCCCCATCCCCATTATCCCCGCACCCAGGACCGGCGGCAAGTTGGCTAACAGGCCGGAGGCCAAGCTCAGGCCGGCGCCTCACTCCCGCTGCTGGATCACCTCTCCCGAGAGGATGACAACGCGGTCCACCCGGATGACGACGGCATAGCCAGCGCGCTTGGCCTCGGTATCCAGCTCCCGTGGCACCACCCGGGCCATGACCTCCTGGCGAACAGGGTCCTCACGATAGACCCTGGCTTCGCCGAAGAACCTCCAGCCCTTGCGCGTCGCCGGATCGCGGAACATCACCACCACCTTGGGGTTGGCCTCGATGTGCTCCAGGGCGGCCCGTTTGCTCCGCTCCCAGTAGGCCAGGTGTTCATCATCGTAGACCATCATGCTGCCCCGGAAGCTGAGGCTAGGCTCTCCCGTGGGCGAGGCAGTGGCCAGGATACAGGGCCTTCCGTCCTCAAAGGCGTGGTTGATGAACTCTCGCATCTCATCGGTCAGCTTAATCACGGGTCCTCCTCGCTTGTTTGTGCACCCGTCACAGCCTCCATGTGGGCCCTACGACACTCCTTGCAGGGCCTCCTCGTAGTACGAGAGGTCGTAATACTTTTCGGGGGCCGGTAGAGGCTCCTGCAAGAACCCCATCTGGCCCCGCAGCTCGATGACCACCCTGATGCCGTCTCTGCGCAACCGGGCCTCGGGCAGAAGGCCCCAGGCCGGGTTCAGGACGCTATCGAGCGTTCCGGCAGCCACATCGGAGGAGAGCTGAAGACGCTCCTGGAGCAACGCCGTGGCCTGTGCTCTATTGGCCGGGTCCATTACCCACCGGAGGCCTGCCACATAGCCACGTATGTAGCGTACCAAAAGCTCCCGGTGCTCCCATGCCCACTCCCGCCGGCATGCCCCCACGCCGCCCTGATAGGTGGAAAGGTAGTCGTTGATACGGCCCAGACACCGCAAGCCAGCCCTCTCTGCCAGCACGTCGAAGGGAGGCGTCATCAGGGTACCAGCAGCCCTCCCCTCCCTCATGGCCTCGAACCGGAGGTCCGTCCCACCGATGGGGACCAACTGGTAGTCATCGGGGCCCAGGCCGTTGTCCAAAAGGATGCGGCGGAGGACCAAGGCGAAGGCGGTGTGCACGGCGTCCACCGCCAGCGGGCTGCCGCGCAACTGGTCAAAGGAGGAGATGCCGGGCTGCACCCACAGGCTCAAGGTGCTGGAATCGAGCCCCATGAAGGCCATCAGGTCCGCCCCCTCCTCGGTGTAGGCGATCACATTGTCCACGGCGGTGTGGGCGATATCCCACTTCCCTTCGATGAGGCCCAGCAACTGCTCGCGGGAGGTTCGGGTATAGGTCAGCTCCAGCCGCACCTCCTCCTGGCGGAAGAAACCCTGGGCCTCCGCTGCGAACATCGCCAGGTTGCCGGTGCCAGGGAAAACGATCACATGCACCGTAGTCACGTTGGATGGACTGGCTGCCGCCATCGTTCCATTGCCTCCTCTCTGGACTTATTCAACAAGGGCTCTCCCGGAGGGCATGGAGCCCAGCTTGCAAGCCTTCCCTTCCCCTTCCCTTGGAGTAGCCCAAGGCACTCAGAGGCCCATTCTGAACTTGACCATGATGCCGATGATGGCGAACTGGAGCACTGCCTGGCTGGCCACCACCTTGATATAGATCCCCATGAGCCTCCCAATTTTCTCCCCGTCAGGGTGTTCCTTGCGTATTTCAAGGAACACCCTGATGTTGATGGGCAACAATACCCCCAACCCTTGGACAATCATGATGCCTGCAATAGTCCCCGCCGCTAGCACCCAGTATGCAGCAGGGTAAGGCACGAGGAAGAAGCCCATCCACTGGGCGAGGTAGTAGCCTGCGGTGATGGTGACGGTGGCGACCGTGGGCATATAAAACAGCATGCGGGGCATCAGACGGGTGATGATGGCCCGCCGGGCGGAGAGGTCCACCTTGCGCAGGATGGGCCCTAGGATAAAGCCCATGAAGATGTCTGTGCCTGTCCAGAGGAGGCCACTGAAGAGGTGCACGTAGAGAAGAAACGGTATCCGGTTGCTCTGGATTGCCGCTATGAGCGCCGCTATGGGGATGATAATCCACCAATTGTCCCTGAGGGAAATCCGAGCCACCTCCGGGCTCAGCGTCGCAGTTCTATCGGCCATCCTGATCGGCTCCTGAGAAGGTAGGAGAGCGCATAGAAGACGGGCTCCAAACCCGGGGGCAGGTTCATAGCTTGGCCATCGTAACTACTTTGCCCTGGCAGAGGATGCTATCACGCCCCCCTTGGTGGATTTGGCTCCATTGTCTGACGGTCAAGCTGAGCATCGTTCTCGACGAACGAGAGTGTAATTACGGCTCCGCACGGTGTCAACGCCTGTCTCGCTATCTAGAGGGCGACGATCTTTCTGGCTTGGCCCACAACGGAGCAGGATAGGCTAACCGCCAGCCTTGATCAGGTCGGGGTCCTCCGTCCCCGAGGCCTAGGTCGCGAGAAACTCCCGCGTCAGCCGGCTGAACTCCTGGGGGTTCTCGTCGTAGAGGTAATGACCGGCGCCCTTGACCTCAACGCCCTTTGCGCGGGGCGCCGTTGCCAGCATCCGGTCCCGGATATCGAGGGTGAGCATGGGACTCCTCTCGCCCCGCATCACCAGAATGGGGCAGTGGGCCTTGCCGAGCTGTTCCCAGAGGTAAGGGACCTCCCTTAGTGCGGCGGAACCGGTGAGCCAGAAAAGGTCCGGGTCGTGCTTCCATACCAAGCGCCCAGCCCAGTTGACGCGCATCCCGTACTTCACCCGGCGCTCCAGCAGGCCCGTGGGCCGAGTGGGGTAGGTCTCTTGGAGCCAGGCCATGGCCTCCTCGGCGTTGCGGAACCCCAGGGGACGGTTGCCCGTGCGGCTCTGGATGGCGCGGGCCGATTCCCGGCCTACCTCGGGGCCGAAATCGGAGAGCATCAGGTGACTCAGGTCCCGCCAGTGGTCTCCCGCGTAGGCGATGCCGGTCCACACTCCTAGGGAGTGACCGATAAGGTCGAAGGGGACAATGTCCAGCTTGAAGGCGAGCTGGTACACGTCGGCACCGAAGAGGTGGGGCCAGTACCCGTCGGCGGCCCACTGGCTGTCGCCATGGCCCCGCTGGTCGAGGGAGAGGACGCGATACTCGTCGGAAAGGGCATGGGCGATCTCATCCCAGTCGTGGGCATTACCGGTGAGGCCATGGACCAAGAGCACCACCCGGTCGCTCCTGCCTCCCCAGTCCAGATAGTGCAGGCGCAGCCCGCCGACCTCCACATACTTGTCTTCGGGTTGACGCTCCGAAGCCATGCAAGCCCCTCCTTTCCCTGCTGGTGCACTAGGCCAGCAGGTAGGACTCCCCCCGTCCGGTTCGCCGGTAGCCTATGAGGCTGGTGCGACGAAGTGTGGCAATGCCCCGGGTAGGCCACTCCTCGAGAATTCTGTGGGGCACTTTTAGCAGCGTGGCCACCTCTTGTCAAGGGGTAGTGGACAGCTCGCTGCCCCGGAGTAGCGGGAAGAGCTATGCACCCAGCCGAAAGGCTCCACTGGACACCTCAGCTGTTTTGCGCTAGACTGTAGCCCTCCTCGATCCGGTCCACGTGTGGGGTGTGGACCCTTGTCTTGCCACGTGGGCCGGGGACCCACGTCAGTAGCCATACAGTCGAAAGCTCATCACCGCTGGCCCCTGCTGCAGCAGAGAAGCGGAACACCTACGTACATCTTCATTAACAAGGAGGATGTTATGGGGAGGGAGTACCGAGAGGGCCTCTGGGCGGTCAGCCCCTACAACTATGCCGAGAGCGTGCGGGCGGACATGCACCTGCCTCCCCAGGTCACGGTGATGGACCTGACGCTGCGGGAGGGGCGGCAGGTGGACGGGGTCTCCCTGCGGCTTGAGGAGGTGGTGGAGCTGGCACGCCGGTTGGATGCGGCGGGGGTGCCTGCCATCGAGATGCACCACGATGACCCCGACGAGATCCGGGAGGTGAAGAAGCTGGGCCTCAAGCTCCAGGTAATGGCCCTGGTACATCCCACCGCCGCTCTCAACCCGGAGACCTGCCGGCACGAGGTGGATCTGTGCGTGGATGCGGGTTCGGATATCGTCTGCCTGGCGCTAGCCATCTCCGACTACAACTTCGCCCTGTACGAGTCCATGGGCGACCTGAAGGTCAACCGGCAGCAGGCGCTGGACCTGGCCTGTGAGGCGGTGCAGTACGCCAAGAGCACTGGCGTCAAGGTCTCCTGCAACATGATGGACTTCTCCCGGGTGGACCTGGAGTGGCTCAAGACCATTGTGCGGAGGCTGGTGGAGGCGGGCTCGGACATCATGCGCATCGACGACATCTGCGCCCCCTGCATGCCTGCGGTGTACAAGCACCATATCCGGGAGGTGAAGAGGGTCATTCCCCACACTCCCGTCGCCATCCACACCCACGACGACTTTGGCCTGGCCACCGCAGGGCAACTGGCAGCCCTGGAGGGAGGTGCCGAGATCCTGGAGGGCACCATCAATGGCCTGGGAGAGCGGGCAGGGGTGCCCAACCTGGCCGAGCTGGTGGCCATCCTGGAGTTGTTCTACGGCTACGACACGGGCATCCGGTTGGACCAGATGAAGGCCCTGTCGGAGTTCGTAGCCCAGGTCTTCAACCAGCCCGTCCCCGCCAGCCTGCCGGCGGTGGGGGAGCGCTCCTTCTCCCACGCCGCCGAGGTCCACTACGTGCTACCCGAGGGGGACCGGTGGTCCTTCAACGCCTGGGCACCGGAGGTGGCGGGCAACCGGGCCTACATCCCCATGTGCCACTACTCCGGTCCCATGGCCATCCGCCGCAAGTGCAAAGAGCTGGGGCTGGGGGAGCTCTCTCGCGAGGAGGCGTTGCAGGTGCTGGAGCAGGTGCGGCAAGAGCTCCGCTTCCGCAACCACCGGATGTCGGACAAGCTGTTCACGGAGATCGTGCACAGCGTACGTGCCCGCTAGACGGGGCGCTCTAAAGAGAGGAGGGTCTATGCTGCTTAAGGGACGAGTGGCCCTGGTGACCGGGGCCAGCCGGGGCATCGGGCGGGCCATCGCTCAGGGCATGGCCCGGGAAGGGGCCGACCTGGTGCTGGCCGCCCGAACCCAGGAGGCCCTGGAAAGCCTCGCCCACGAGGTGGAGTCCCAGGGCCGGCAGGCTCTGGTGGTACCCACCGACGTCACCGCTCCTGAGCAGGTCCGCGCCCTGGTACGCCAGGCCCGGGAGCGCTTCGGCCGCCTTGACATCCTGGTCAACAGCACCGGCGTCATCGACAACGTGCCCATTGCCGGCCACAGCGAGGAGGTGTGGCACCGCATCATGGGGGTGAACCTCC
>JBHIBI010000038.1:0-9469 GCA_046758985.1 Dehalococcoidia bacterium | reverse complement strand
TGCTTGACATGCCTAGCGGCGTCTGCTACAAAGGAGTATCGGCCTTTCTAAGAGTACGTTACGGAGTTGCTTTGCCCTTTCGTTGGGAGTGACAGAGCTCGACAGATAAGTCCGTAACAAAAGTATTTTTCGCAGAAGGGGGTTGAGCACATCCCGAGGGGACCAATTGAACGGTCGGGGCTGAGCTAGCTATGTGCGGAATTTTTGGCTACATTGGCCATCGAGCAGCAGCCCCTCTCCTGCTCCAGGGACTGCAGCGGCTGGAGTACCGTGGGTACGACAGCGCGGGCATAGGGGTCATTCATCCCGAGTATCGGGACTCCAGGGCCTCGGGGAATCACCAGTCCCGATATTCGGGACTTGCTATCATCAAGTCCGTAGGGAAGCTGACGCAACTTGCCGGCCTGATGGGCCAGTCCCGATATTCGGGACTCAAGGGCACCGTGGGCCTGGGCCACACCCGGTGGGCTACCCATGGTGCGGTTACCATGCAGAACGCCCATCCCCATGCTGATTGTAGCGGGAGCAACCTGGTGGTGCACAACGGCATCGTGGAGAACCAGGCCGAGCTCCGTGTTACCCTTGCCCTGCAGGGGCACACCTTTGCCTCGGAGACGGATACGGAGGTCATCAGCCACCTCATCGAGGAGGGGCTCAAGGCCGGCTTGAGTGTAGAAGAGGCCTGTCTCCAGGCTGCTTCTCTGCTCCAGGGAGCCAACGCCTTCGTCGTCCTAAGCAGCTCCCAGCCCGATACGCTGGTGGCCCTCAGGCTGGGCAATGCCGGCGGCATCATCGTGGGCCATGGAGAGGACGAGCTGTTTCTGGCCAGCGACCTCAGCGCCATCCTGCCCCACACCAACCGGGTGCAGTTCCTGGAGGACGGCGAGGCCAGCATCGTCACCCGGGAGGGAGTGAGCATCCGCACCATGGGGGGCCGGGCCGTGAGCAAGCCCTACCAGGTCGTCTCCCTGGACCCCATGGCCACGGCCAAGCGCGGCTTTAAGCATTTCATGCTCAAGGAGATCATGGAGCAGCCTGAGGCAGTGATGACGGCCCTTCGCGGCAGGGTTGACCTGGCCCGGGGAGCCGTACTGCTGGAGGAGGAGTTCCCCCTGGGGAAGGAGGTGGAGCAGCTCCAGCGGGTGGTGCTGGTGGGCTGCGGGACCAGCCTCCACGCCGCCATGGTGGGCCGCTACTATATGGAAAGGCTGGCGGGCCTCCCCGCCGAGGCGGAGGTCTCCTCGGAGTTCCGCTACCGGGAGCCCTTTCTGGGTCCCTCCACCCTGATGGTGGCCATCGGGCAGTCGGGGGAGACGGCGGATACCCTGGGGGCTATGGAGGAGGCTCGCACTCGCGGGGCCAGGCTCCTGACCATCTGCAATATCCCGGGCAGCCAGGCCACCCGGCTGGCGGACAGTACCATGTTGATGCGGGCTGGCTTGGAGGTGAGCGTCGCCAGCACCAAGACCTTCATCGCCTCCCTCGCCTGCCTCTTCCTGCTGGCCCTCTACCTGGGGGCCCAGCGGGGGCACCTGCCCAGGGAGGCCGTGACCGACTACTTGAAGGACCTGGAGCATCTCCCTGCCCTGATGAGTGAAGTGCTCCGAGCATCGGAGCGGGAGAGGCTGGCCTCCCTTGCCCGGCGTTATGCCTGGACGCAGAACTTCCTGCTCCTGGGCCGTGGGCTCCAGCATCCCGTCGCCCTGGAGGGTGCCCTGAAGCTCAAGGAGGTGACCTACATTCATGCCGAGGGTGTGGCCGCGGGCGAGATGAAGCACGGGCCCATCGCCCTGGTGGATGACAACACGGTAGTCATCGCCCTGGCACCCCAAGACGGCCTTTACCAGAAGATGCTGAGCAACATCGCCGAGGTGAACGCCCGGATGGGCAAGGTGATCGCCTTGGGGGCCCAGGGTGATAGCACCCTGGCAGCGCAGGTGACCGAGATGGTGGCCCTTCCTGAGGCGCTGCCCTTGCTGAACCCCCTGCTCCTGGTGGTGCCCCTGCAACTCTTTGCCTATCATATAGCCGACTTCCGAGGCTGCGACGTGGACCAGCCCAGGAATCTGGCTAAGTCGGTGACGGTGGAGTGATGAGTCCGCGGCGTACCAGCGGTCGGAAGAGGGTGGTGACCATTGGGGGTGGCAACGGGCAGTTCGTGGTGCTGTCTGGCCTGAAACACCACCCTGTTGACCTGACCGCTGTGGTCAACGTGAGCGATAACGGCGGCAGCTCCGGACGCCTCAGGGACGAGTTTGGCCACCTCCCTCCCGGCGACCTGCGGCAGTGCCTGGTGGCCCTAGCGCCCGATGATGAGCAAGGCTCCTTGCTGCGGGGCCTGTTCGATTACCGGTTCACCCAGGGAGATGGGTTGAACGGCCATAGCTTTGGAAACCTCTTCCTCACAGCCCTGACAGTACTTACTGGCAGTATGGCCCAGGCCATTGAGGAGGCATCCAGATTGCTGGGGATTCGTGGCAGGGTCCTGCCCGTCTCTCTCACCGACGCCACGCTCGTGGCCCGTCTTAGCGACGGCAGCCGGCTGGTGGGGGAGACGCTCATAGACCATCGGCGGCCGATACAAGGCGTGGCCGTTGAGGAGGTCTTCCTGGACCCCCCGGCCCAGGCCTTGCCGGAGGTCCTGGCCGCCATTGAGCAGGCGGCGCTGGTGGTTATCGGGCCCGGCGACCTCTACACCAGCATCCTCCCCAACATCCTGACCCGGGGTGTGGCCGAGGCGCTCCAGCGACGCCGGGGCCGGTGCGTGCTGGTGGGCAACCTGATGACCAAGCCCGGGGAGACCGACGGCTTCACCGCCTCCCGGTTCCTCTCAGAGCTCCGGCGGTACATCGGCCAGCCGGTGGTGGACTACCTCCTGGTGAACAGCCAGCCCATCCCCAAAGCGGTGCTGCAACGGTATGCCCAAGAGGGTGCCTATCCCGTGCCGGTAGATGAGGAGGCGCTGACTTCACAGGATGTGAGGCTCGTGTGCCGGCCCCTGCTGGCTGAGGGTGACCTGGCGCGTCACGATCCTGTGAGCTTGGGCTCTGCCCTAATGGAGACCCTAGAGGACCGGGGAGGCGACCTCTAAAGGCTGGCCCCGAGTCCCCGAGGCCCAGTGCTGGCTCCTTGACCCGAATCCCTCTCTCTGTCAAAGTTACCCCACCCGTCTGGCAAAGGAGGTGTCATGCACTACGTGGGCCGTTTTCGCGAGGAGGAGCTCCCGCCGCCGGCGGAGCTTTACGGCGGTCAGATCCAGGGCCTGCGCCAGAGGATGCTCATTGACCGGAGCATCGGCGCCTCCCATATGTACTTGATGGTGAACCAACTGGAGCCTGGGGGGAAGCTGGACGCCCACATCCATGCCTTCGAAGAAGGCTATTTCTTTCTCAGCGGCGAGATGGTAGGTATGATTGACGAGCACGCCTATCATTTTGTGCCCGGCGACTACTGCATCGTCCAGGTGGCCACGCCCCACGCGTGGCGCAATCCGGGGCAAGTACCGGTTCGGTGGATCGAGGTGTTTGCGCCTCAGCCCTCGGAGACGGGGCATGGGCGCAGGGTGCCGGTGAGGCTGGACTCGGCGCCCACCTCCGGTGAGCGGATAGCGGGCCTGGGACCCCGCGCCAAGTACGTGGGCCACTTCGATGAGAGGGAGCTGCCGCCCCCCTCGACCCACACCGGTGGGCACCAGGTCGCCCAGACGTCCCTGCCGCTGGTGGACCGTGCGTTGGGTGCCCAGCACTTGCAGACCCTTATGGTGGAGATCGGCCCCGGGGGTAAATCCGACGCCCAGGAGCACCCCTATGAGGAGGCCTACTTCGTTCTCCAGGGCTCTATTGAGGCAACCTTCGAGGGCAAGGAATACCTGCTGGAGCCCGGGAACATCGGGTGGACGGGCGTTGGGGCCCTCCATAGCTTCCACAACCGGGGAAAGAGCCCTGCCCAGTGGCTGGCGGTGCGGGCACCGCAGCCACCGGCTCAGCAGTGGATCCGCTTCCCCGAGGACTGGCAGCGGCTTGAGGAGGAGCAGGCCCGGAAGCTGGCTCCGGCATAGCGTGGGCCAAGCGCTAGCGGAGAGGGGCCCTCTCCCCTTGTCAAGGCCAGGTCCCTGGGGGAAGCCCCAGCCTGTCGCAGGCTCTAGGGGTTTGGCAGGCCAAAGAGCTCCCGGGCAATGCCCAGGGCTTCGTTCATCTTGGAGGGCCCGGTGTAGAACCCCGCGTGGCAGATGACCTCGATGATCTCCTCCTTGCTGATCCCTAGTCCCAGGGCACCGCGGATGTGCCGTCGGACCTGGGAGTGGACGTTCATCGAGGTCAGCAGAGCGATGGTGACCAGACTGCGAGTCCTGATATCCAGCGCTTTTCGGGTCCACAGCCCGCCGAAGATGAAGGTGGTCACCAGCTCGTCGATCTCGGGGGCCAGCTGGGCCATAGGCCCGATGTCTTCCTTCCTCTTGTTACCCCAGAGCCTTCGCTCGATCTCCGCGCCGCGTTGGTACAGTTCATCCAGGGTAGCCACGCGAACCTCCTTCTCAAATTAGGCATCCCCCATCATGGGTCTCCCCTTTGTTGAGATCCCCCTCACGATACGCCCGCAGGTGTTCGCTGTCCAGCGTGACTGGATACCCTTGAAGTGGCTGAGGCCAGCCTTCCTCTGGTCGGCCTTCAAGTTTCCAACTTGGGGATGTGCATACATCATTTTGAAAAGTGTCTTGACGCTGTTTTTTCGTAATGGTATACTTTATTTTAGTAGATGTGTATCTACTAGTCAACAAAGTCCAGGAGGTGACCCGTGAGCATCCGCACCCTTCTTCCGGCCTTTCTGCTCGTTGGTGCCCTGATTCCATTGGTTCTGCTGGCTGGAGCGTGTGCCGCCCCCACGCGTGCGGGGGAGCGTCTCACCATCTATTCGGGGCGGAGCGAGACCCTCGTTGCCCCCATCATCCAGCAGTTCAGCGAGGCTACTGGCATCGAGGTGAAGGTGAAGTACGCGGGCACTCCGCAGTTGGCGGCAACCCTGCTGGAGGAGGGTAGGAGGACGCCCGCCGACCTCTTCTTTGCCCAGGACCCCGGGGGGTTGGGTGCGGTGGAGGGGATGCTTGCCCGTCTGCCGGACCACATCCTGAGCCAGGTAGAGGCCCGCTTCCGCTCGTCCCAGGGTAAGTGGGTGGGCATCTCCGGGCGCGCCCGAACGGTGGTGTACAACACCCAGCGGTTGACCGAGGCCGATTTGCCCGACGACATGTATGGGTTCACCGATCCCCAGTGGAAGGGACGCATCGGCTGGGCACCTACCAATGCCTCCTTCCAGATTATGGTCACCGCCATGCGCCGCCTCTGGGGTGAGGAGAGGACCCGGCAGTGGCTCTTGGGCATCCAGGCCAACGACCCCAAGGTGTACCCCAAGAATACTCCCCAAGTTGCCGCAACGGCGGCTGGCGAGATAGACGTGGGGTTTGTCAACCACTACTACCTGTTCCGTTTTCTGGCGGAGCATGGCGAGGACTTCCCTGCCCGCAACTACCATCCCAGGGCAGGGGGCCCGGGGGCCCTCGTGATGGTGGCCGGGGCGGGAATTCTGTCTACCTCTGAGAACAGGGAGAACGCCGAGAAGTTCCTGGAGTTCATGCTCTCCCCCGTAGCCCAGCAGTATTTCGCAGGACAGACCTTTGAGTACCCCCTGGTGGGGGGGGTTAAGACAAGCCGAGTGCTGGTGGCCTTCTCCGACATCAATTATCCCAACATCCCCCTGAAGGATTTGGCTGACCTCAAGGGTACACAAGCCCTTCTCCGGGAGACGGGGGTGCTGCCCTAGGCTATGGCAGTTGATGGCAGGGCTCTTGGCGCGGTAACGGAGGTCCCCACCGGGCGCCGGATTGCTCGTGCGCCCTGGCCGCCGGCGATGGTCTGGGTCCCCGCCGCCCTGGTGGCAGGAGCAATGGTTCTCCCCCTGGTGTACCTGTTCTTGAGGACCTTCGGTGTGGGCACCGAGGTGTGGGACCTGCTGTTCCGCACCCGCACTCTAGAGATCGTGACCCGTTCCGCGATCCTCATCGTGGCGGTGACGGGTGCCTCCATCGCCATCGCTGTGCCGCTGGCCTGGCTCACCGTCCGGGCCGACCTGCCGTTGCGGCGGCTCTGGGCAGTGCTCACAGCCCTCCCTCTGGTCATCCCCAGCTACGTAGCGGGTTTTCTTGTCGTCGTCGCCCTGGGGCCCCGGGGGATGCTCCAGCAGCTCCTGGCGGGTCCCTTGGGGGTGGAGCGGCTGCCCGAGATCTACGGCTTCCCGGGGGCGATGCTGACCCTCACGCTCCTGAGCTACCCCTACGTGCTCCTCACGGTTCGCGCTGCCTTGTGGCGGCTAGACCCCTCCCTGGAGGAGGCCTCCCGTGGCCTGGGATACGGTGCCTGGACCACCTTCCGCCGGGTCACCCTACCCCTGCTGCGTCCGGCCATCGCTGCCGGGGCGCTGCTGGTAGCCCTCTATACCCTCAGCGATTTCGGAGCGGTCTCCCTGCTGCGCTACGAGACCTTCACCTGGGCCATCTACCTCCAATACGAGTCAGCCTTCGACCGGACTCTGGCGGCCGGCCTTTCCCTGGTCCTGGTGGCCGTGGCGCTGGGCATCCTGGTCACGGAGGCCCGCACCCGTGGTCGCTCGCAGTACTATCGGAGCACCGTGGGGGTTGCCCATCCCCCATCCCTGGTACGCCTGGGGCGATGGCGCTGGCCTGCCTTTGCCTTCTGCACCGCCATCGTCCTCCTCGCTCTCGCCGTGCCCATGTCCGTCCTCAGTTACTGGGTGGTCCGGGGTATTGCGGCAGGAGAGCCCCTCCTGCTGTTATGGAGTGCTGCACGAAACTCGGTGTACGTCTCCGGTCTCGCTGCTGGGGTGGCTCTTGCTGCTGGCTTGCCCGTGGCCATCCTCACGGTCCGCTATCCCGGGTGGTTCAGCGCCTTGCTGGAGCGCATGACCTACGTAGGTTTCGCCCTGCCGGGCATCGTCATCGCCCTGGCCCTGGTCTTCTTCGGGGCCAACTTTGCCGCACCCCTCTATCAGACCCTGGGTCTGCTCATCTTCGCCTACCTGGTCCTCTTCCTGCCCGCGGCGGTGGGGGCGGTCCGGGCGTCCCTACTGCAGGTCAGCCCACGGCTCGAGGAGGCTGCCCGCAGCCTGGGGAGGTCGCCCTTCCAGGTCCTTGCCACCGTTACCCTTCCCCTGGTACGCTCAGGTATTCTCGCCGGTGCTGCTCTGGTCTTCCTGCTCACCATGAAGGAGTTGCCCGCCACGCTGATCCTGGGCCCAATCGGCTTCAAGACCCTGGCCACCTCCATCTGGTCGGCGGCCTCGGAGGCCTTCTTCGCCCAGGCGGCAGCGCCCGCCCTCCTGCTGATCGTTGTCTCCTCTATCCCCCTCGCTCTGCTGATGCTGCGTCAAGGGAGATGGCAGCCGTGAACTCGATCATTGTCAACTGCACGGGGGTGAGCAAGCGCTTCGGCCCAGTACGTGCGGTGGAGCAGGTCACCCTGGCCCTGGAGGCAGGTGAAATCCTGGCCTTGGTGGGCCCCAGTGGGTGCGGCAAGACCACCCTGCTGCGGCTGATCGCTGGCTTTGAGGTGCCGGACGAGGGCACCATCGCTCTGGCAGGGCAGCCGATGGTCGGCCCCGGCGTCTGGGTGGTGCCCGAGGTTCGCCGCGTGGGCTTGGTCTTCCAGGACTACGCCCTCTTCCCCCACAAGACCGTGGCGCAGAACGTGGCCTTCGGCCTCGGAAGCTGGCCCCGTAGGGAGCGGGAGCGGCGGGTTCAAGAGTCCCTGGCCCTGGTTCAGCTCGAGGAGCTGGCGGGCCGCTACCCGCACCAGCTCTCCGGCGGGGAGCAGCAGCGGGTGGCCCTGGCCCGGGCCCTGGCCCCACAGCCGGTGGTGCTGCTGCTGGATGAGCCCTTCTCCAGCCTGGATGCGGATCTGCGCGCCCAGATGCGGGAGCAGGTACGCCAGATTCTCCAGGGGGCGGGGGTGACGGCGCTCTTCGTCACCCACGACCAGCAGGAGGCCCTGTTCATGGGGCACCGGGTGGCGGTGATGTACCAGGGCCGTCTGGAGCAGGTGGACTCCCCGGAGCAGGTCTTCCACGCGGCACGCACCCGGTTCGTGGCGGACTTCCTCTGGATCGCCGACTTCCTCCCTGCCTGGCGAGGGCCGGAGGGACTGGAGACCGAGGCGGGCCCGGTGCCACCGGGGACGCCCCTACCCGAAGGCGACGTCCTGGAGGTGATGGTCCGCCCCGACGATGTGTCCATTAGGCCATCCCTGGATGGACAGGGACGTATCGTGAGTCGCATCTTTCGGGGAGCCTTTTACCTCTATCGCGTGGCCTTGCCCTCGGGGACGGTGGTGCACAGCATGACCTCCCATACCGAGCCCTATGCCCCCGGCAGCTCTGTGGAGGTGGCCTTGGACCCGGGCCATCCCCTGGTCTGTTTTGCCGACGGCCACTCCATCCTGCCGGCACAGAGCTAGCGCGTTGACAGCCTTTTCCTCGGCAACCATAATACCTTTGCGCCCTTCCTCTTGGTCTTGCTGAGGGTTCGTGCCAGCCAGGTGTGCCTGGTACCCCAGGGCCAGTGGCGAACTTGGAGAGGAGGCCCCATGGACATCAAGCCCATTGATATCCACATCCATCCCTTCACCGAGGCCACCCGCGCGGGACACGGCCCTTCCTACACCGAGGCCCACGACCAGTTCTTCGGTCGCAGCCCCGAGGCACCACACCACGGGAAGACATCCATCCCCATCGAGGAGACCTACCAGACGTTCCAGGAGGCGGGCATCGAGCGGGCGGTGCTAGTGAACATGGTCTCCCCCACCCGGTGGGGCACCATCTTCCCCAACGATGAGCTGGCCTCCTACTGCGCCAGGTATCCCGACCTGTTCATCGGCTTCGCTGGAGTGGACCCCTACCAGGGGGAGCTGGCGGTGCGGGAGGGGGAGCGGGCGGTGAAGGAGCTGGGCTGCCGGGGCCTCAAGTTCCACCCGGCCTACCAGGACTTCAACCCCGCCGACCTGAGCCTCATGGGGCCCATCTACCAGAAGTGCGTGGAGCTGGACATCGCCATCCTGGTACACACGGGGACCACACGAATGACCCGGTGCAACATCGAGTACTGCCGCCCCCTCTGCCTGGACAACGTGGCCACGGCCTTCCCCCAGCTCCGCATCATCATGACCCACTTCGGCTGGCCCTGGACGGAGGAGGCCCTGGCGGTCGTCTGGCGGCACGAGAACGTCTACCTGGACCTGTCGGGCTGGCTGCCCCGCTACGTCTATGCGACCCAGCCCATCGTCTTTCAGTACATGAACACGGTGTTGCAGGACAAGTTCGTCTTCGGCAGCGACTACCCTGCCATCAACCCGGCGGTGTGGATCAAGGACTTCGATGCCATCGTCGAGTCGGGCTACACCTGGGC
>JBHIBI010000037.1:0-9536 GCA_046758985.1 Dehalococcoidia bacterium | reverse complement strand
CAGGACATCGCCCTTCGAGTGCCTCAGGACATCGCCTTTCTGCCCGCTGAACATCACCGCTTCACCTTGTAGGTTGAGACCTGAAGCATGGGAGCCCCATCCCGAGAGACGACTGCGCTTATCTGCTGGCAGGTTGCAATGTCGCTATTGCAGGCGACTGCTACCAGGGGGTTGATGTAGGAGTAGCCGGGGGCAGGCGTCACCGTGGAGGCGTACTCATAGGGGGCAGTCTCGTCGAAGGGCTGGCTTTTGACGTCCTCCAGCACGGAGCGGGCCAGGGCATCGGCCTCCAGTTGCTCATCCACCGTGCCAGTGACGGTGGAGCCGGTGAACAGGGCGCTGAGGAAGGCCGTCCCCACCAGGCCCAGGATGCCAATGGCAATCACCAGCTCCAGCAGGCTGATACCCTGTTGATTGCGCAGGAGCTTGCGTCCCCACCCTTTATGCCACCCCATAGTCCATCAACCTGCTCTCGCAGCATCGTGCAGCCGCCGCCCCCGTTCCCTGTGGAAACCGGGCCAGCGGCGCTTATCCCCCAATGGCCCCCGTGAGGCTGTACATGGGCATGATCACCGCCATAGCAATAAAGCCAACCACCAGGGCCATGCCGATAGTCATGGTGGGGGTGATCAGCCCCACCAATGCCGACAGGCGCTCCTGGGAAGCGCTTTCGTAGAAGTTGGCCACCACCCCCAGGGTGAAGTCCAGGGAGTTGCTCTCCTCACCCACGGCAGTCATCTGCACCATCAGGGGAGGGAAGTACCGGAACTCGGACATGGGGCCCGAAAGCCCCTCCCCCATGAGCAGGCCCTCGTGGAGGCGGAGGAGGGCATCGCGAATGACGGTGTTGGTGGTGGTCTGAGGCATCAGGGCCATGATCTCCTGGAGAGGCAGGCCTGCTCCCGCCAGCACGGACATGGCGCGGCTGAGGCGGCCTATCTCCCCCATCAGTATAGGAGGGCCCAGGAGAGGGACGGTGAGACGAAGGCGGTCCAGATACCGCCGCCCCTGGGGGGCCTTCAGCAGATACACCACCCCTGCCACCACTGCGACAAGGAGGAGCAGCAGGAAGAGCCGGGCGCTGGAAAGAAAACCGGAAAAGGCCATCAGCATACGGGTAGGCAGGGGGAGGTCCACATTCATGTTGGAAAACATGTCCAGCATGGGAGGCAGGGCGGTGGTAACAAGGACACCACCCACCAACACGGCGACCACCAACAGCGTCATGGGGTACATCAGCGCCCTGGTGAACTTCTGGGCCAGCACACCCTGCTGTTCCATGTAGTCGGCCATCTGCTTCAGCACCGTCTCAATGCGGCCGGTGCGTTCTCCCACCGTCACCGTGCGAATGTAGATCTGGCTGAACACATGCGGATGCCTATCGATGGCCTGGGAGAAGGAGTTGCCGGTGCGCAGGTCATCGATGATCGCCCTGATAATCCGCTTGAATACCCGAGTGGTCCCTGCCTGACTCAGCACCAGTTCCAGGGCGGAAATGAGGGTAACGCCAGACTCGATGAGGGTGGCCAACTGCCGGGAGAAGACAATCACCTCCCGAGGCTTTATCTGGAAGAAGGTGGGGAACATCTCCTCCAGGCTCCAGCGGGAGGGAGCTACCTCGACCCGGAGGGACTCATAGCCCCGCTCGGCCAGGTGGTCCTCTGCCTCCACCTGGTTGAGGGCAGTGATGGTACCTTTCACTATCCCCCCCTGGCTGTTGAGGCCAACGTAGCGGAAGGTGGTGATCTTTCCTGGTTGAGCCGTGTCGACCGGATGTGTCACCGCTCCTCCTTTAGCTGGTCATGGAGAAGACGTTGCGGATGACTTCGTAGGGAGTGGTCAGACCCATCTTGACCTTGACCATGCCATCGTGCCACAGCGAGACCATGCCCTCCTTCCAGGCCTGGGCACGGATCTCGTCGGTGCCAGCGTCCTTGAGGAGCATCCGCCGGATGGTCTCGCTGACGTCCAGAACCTCGAAGATCCCCGTCCGGCCGAGGTAGCCAGTGTGGGCGCAGAAGTTGCACCCCCTACCCACGAGGAACTCGCTCCGCTCCTCGTTCATCTCCTTCTCATAGGCCGTCCGCTCCTCCGCAGTCACGAGGGACAACTGGAGGCAGTGAGGACAGACCCGCCGCACCATGCGCTGGGCCACAACGCCCACCAGTCCCGCAGCGACCATAAAGGGCTCTGCCCCCAGGTCCAGCAGCCGGAACATGACGCCCACGGCATCGTTGGCGTGGACCGAGCTGAGCATCAGGTGGCCGGTCAGGGCGGCCTGGATGGCTATCTGGGCGGTCTCGCTGTCGCGGATCTCCCCTACGAGGATCACGTCGGGGTCCAGTCGCATGATGCCGCGCAGCCCGGTGGCAAAGGTCACTCCCGCCGCGGGGTTCACCTGGATCTGGTTGATGTTCATAAACCGGTACTCCACGGGGTCCTCCACGGTGATGATGTTGAGTCCGGTGCTATCGATCTGGTTCACCGAGGCATACAGGGTGGTGGTCTTGCCCGCGCCCGTGGGACCGCTGACAAGCACCATGCCGAAGGGGCTGGCAAGCATGCGCTGGTATTTCTCCATGGCCTCGGGAAGAAAGCCCAGTTCCGAGAGGGCGCGGAAGGCGAAGGTCTTGTCCAGGATCCGCAGCACAGCCATCTCACCGAAGACGGTGGGGGAGACCGCTACACGGATATCCACCTCCCGCTCCCCCACCAAGAAGGTGATCTGCCCGTCCTGAGGACGCCGCCGCTCGGCGATATTCATCCCTGCCATCACCTTCAGCCGGGACACCAGGGGGGGGTGCACGCTGAGAGGGAGGGAGAGCACCTCATGGAGAATGCCGTCAATGCGGGAGCGGATGCGCAGCTTGTTCTCCTGGGGCTCGATGTGCACGTCCGAGGCCCGGTCCCGCACTGCCTGCCGGATCAGCAGGTCCAGGGCCCGCACCACCGGGGCCTGGGCGATGGCCTCAGCGGAGACCCGCGACTCCAGCTCCCGGGTCTTCTGGGCACGCCCGTGGATCTGACTGAGCTGCTTCTCGATCTCCGCGCTGGCCCGGTAGTTCAGGTCCAGCGCCTCCCGGATATCCTCGCGGGTGCCCAGCACCGGCTCAACCCTGCGCCGGGTCAGGATAGCCAGATCCTCCAGGGCCTCCAGGTCCCGGGGGTCCTCCATGGCCACTACCAAGGCACCGTCGTTGACCTCCAGCGGCATGGCCCCATGCTTTCGGGCTATCTGCTCCGGGACCAGTTCCAGCGCCTCGGGCTGAATCTCCTGTTTCTTCAGGTTGACAAAGGGAACCCCCATCTGCAGGCTGATAAACAACGCCAACTGCTGAGGAGTGACCAGACGCTGCTCTACCAGCACCTGGTCAATCTTCTTCCCCTCCCTCTGGTGGATGTCGAACGCCTGCTGCCACTGCTCCTGGGTGATGACCCCGGCGTCGATGAGCATCTTGCCCAGGTCTGTGACGGACGCTACAAGTGTGCTCATGTTGCCCCCCAACTAGGAACTGTTCCTCATCCACTCGAGAAGTTAGCCTTACCGGCTACCCTCTCCTCCAAGAGGAGGCCCTACCTCACCGTCCCCCTCGGCTAATCCCCTTCTGCTGCCTTGGGTACGATGGCGATCTGCTCCATCGCCCCCCCTTCGGTCCCTGCCGAACTTACCGGGAGGCGGAACAAACTGGCGCCTTCAGGCAACCTCCGGCTTGCTCTGACTCCGGGCACTTCTGACAGGACCTTGATCAGTGGCATGGGCTTATCCAGGGAGATAACAATGGTGGTGCCCCGCTCCCAGGAGCCCACGCTCTGCACAATCTTGACTTCAGGTATGGACTGGAGTTGGTTGTACAGATGGGAGACCATGGTCGCATCCACCGGCGGCGTCACGATCAGCGCCACATCGCCGACGTAGAGAGTGCCCAAGTCTTGCTGCTCCAGCAGACGCTCTGCATCCTGTCGCCTGCGCTCCTCCTCGAGGGCCTGTACATCCTGAACCACCCCCTCATCCTCTTTGACCTCTTCGGGAGGGGCTTCCTCCACCATGCCATCGGGCTCCGCTGCCTCAGCGGATGGGCGTTGCTCTTGGGGAGCCTCCAAGGCTTCCTCCACCACGCCATCGAGCTCCGCTGCCTCAGCGGATGGGCGTTGCTCTTGGGGAGCCTCCAAGGCTTCCTCCACCACGCCATCGGGCTCCACTGCCTCAGCGGACGGGCGTTGCTCTTGGGGAACCTCCACGGTCTCCTCTGGAAACTGCTCCTCCGTAGAGGCTGACCGCCGTCTCAGGGACCACCCTCTGCGCCGCCTTTTCTTCTGGGGTGGAGGCTCCTGCGGGGGAGCCTCGGCTATCGCCTCTGGGGCCTCTCCCACGGTAGCATCGGGCTCCACCACCTGAGCCCACGGGCGCTCCTCCTGGGAGGCTTCAGCTACCCCTTCCGCGGGCTGCTCGGGAGTCGCCTCCAGCCCCGGGGACCGTGCCTCTTCCGGCTGGTACCACTCCTGAGGGGTCTCAACCTCCTCCGCAGGGGCCTCGGGCGAGGAGGTCACCACCGCATCGGCAGGAGGAGGGGTAGCGCCCTCCCGGTCCGGTTCAGCCCCCGCCACCTCCCCCTCAGGAGGAGATGCAGAGATACCAAAGGGCTTGGTGAAGGCCTCCGTGAGAAACTGGGCCGCCTCCAGGGCCTTGCCCTCGCTGGCTTGGCTCTGCTGCAGCTCCCGGACGGTCGTCTGCCAGTCTCCCTCGATCTGCTGCGCCGTCTCCTGCAGCGTCTGAAGGGACGCAGTCAACTGGGCATAGGCCCGCTGGCTCTGTTCCTTGACAGCAAGCTGGGCCTGCTCCCCCACCTGGGCAAGGAATTGGAGGGCCTGCCGTCGGGCTCCTGCCACAATGATCTCCGTGGTTCTCCTGGCCTCCGCCAGAATATCCTCCACCTCTTTGGCCGTTTGCTCCTCAGCCCGCTGTCTGGCTGCGGCGATAGTCTCTTGGGCGGTGCGCCGAGCCTCAGAGACGATCCGGTCGGCCTCCATCCTCGCCTCTCTGGTCGCCTTGGCCTGGACATCCTCCACCATAGTGTCGAGGGTGCTCAGCATCCTGGCAGCGTAGCTGCCCAGCGATAAGGCGTCATCAGGCTGCTCTGCCAGGGCATTGTAGCGACTCCTGAGCTCCTCCACAAAGGCCACCACCTGCCCCTCAGAGAGCCCTCCTCCCACCAGCTCAAACTCCCGGCCCCACAACTCCCTCGTTGCTCCGCCTTTACCGCCTTGTCTGACCCCCTCCAGGACCGGAGGGGGGGCACTGGGAGTGCTAGGCCGACTCGGGCTGAACCTGTCGGACACCCATCTCCATAGACGGCCCGAGTTGACTCTCACATCCCACCTTCCGTCCTACAAAAGCTCAGAGTTCACATAAACTTGGCAACAAACGATGTCACTCTAGCACAAAGGTACGAGCAAAGTCAATTTGCTCTGCCTCCTCAGAGCCCCTTTTCACCCAAGGGGCTCAACACCGCCCGTACTACTCCGGGCCACTGCTCTGTAACACCGTCCCATCGCTGGTAACGGTGTAAAACCAGCGCGTTGTTTCAAAGCTGAGGTAGTAATAGAGGGTCTCGGGGTCCTGGTCAGGGATCTTGTCATGGCCGTAGAGCACGTACCCCGGCTTATCGCCGTCGAGAAGCCCCTTCTCCCTGGGCGAGGTAAGCACATCGGGAAAGGCGCTCATGTCGTTGGTGGACACGGTCACTGGATGGGGTAGCGCACTGATGCCGTTGTCCGCCATCATGGTCAAGACGGCCGACTGCACGTTGCGTAGCTCAACCTCCTGGGTGTTGGCCCTGGTGTTATGAATAGCCAGGCCGATGAGGATAGGCAGCGTGAGGCCAGCCGCCAAGACCAGGACCCGAAGGAGATTGACCCTCCGCTTCTTCAACGGGGCTTTAGGCGATAGCATCTTCTCCTGCCTTCTTCGTTACAGCCATGGTATTTCAGGCAGGTAACGCCGACCATCCCGCACAAGGGTGATTTCAGGTTGATACGGTGTGGCGGAAGGCCCCTCTGATGGGCTAGTCCCAACGGGTTAGCTGCTTTGCTAGGGGTGTGGCTTTTCTAAGAGCAGTAGGTCACGCAGCACCAGTGGTGCAACGACACAAACGCGAGGAATAGTCGTGCGGACCCTGGCAGCCTCCGCCCCGCCTACCGCCGGGGGGTCTTGCGCGGCCGGAAGATGGAGTCAACGCCTTGGGGCAGGTCCGGGGGTGAGGACTCCTTCCCACCGGAGAAGAGCAGCCTCCAGGGGCTGGCCAGCACCGCCAGAGCGGCGACTCCCAGGGAGAGCCTCCGCAGCACCTCGCGACGCCCGTGACCCTGGACTGCGCCCTCTCTCCGCCCTGACGCCATGGTCGCTCCTTACCCCCTGAAGGCGGTGGCGCTCTGCGGTGGATTGCCTCCACAGCCGGGCCATCATTGTACACCCCTTAGAAGCTGATGACAAGGCTATGAACAGGGGATGGCTCTTCCGGTGCCCCGTGAAGGCTTGACAGCCAGAGCCCTTTGAGATATTCTTCACTAGCGTTTCTGCGGGAGTGAAATGGCGGGGCGCCGGGCCTCATCGGGACGGCGCTCCCAAGATGTAGGGCAGGCGAGCCGGTCCGAGGAAGGGCATCCCCCTGAACTTTCGGGAGAATCGAGGGAGCCTTGGATCCAAGCTTCATCACCACCTTCGAATGGACCCACATCAGCTCACGGCTCGCCTTCTTCTGGTTGTTTCTTCTCTTCATCATCGGCTTCGCTTTCAGCCTGCTCCTGGCCCACAGCCTCATTCCCTCCCTCATAACCACCCGGCACCTTCCCGTAGCGGTGGAGAGGTTCCGCCGCCTGTTTTACCTGAGCGCCGTGGGCTCCCTGGCCCTGGCGCTCTTCTTCCTTTCCGAGGCGCTGGGCATCAGGGATGCCCTTCGGGTCATCTACCCCAGGTGGTGGATCTAGACCGAGGAGCTTTCAGCGGTCACCCCGGTAAGGGCGTACCGCCGGGTGATGGGGAGGCACGGGGTGCTGGGAGTATGGTAAGGGGGATACCGAACACCGGTGAGCAAGCGGACAAGACTGCTCCTCAAGCTGGGGGTCCCGGCAGGGGCTACACTCGTCGTGCTGGCCGTCGCCGGCTTCTTCCTGATCCCCCGGGTCCTGGGGCACTACTTCTGGGGGCCGGAGACCTTCTTCCGGTCCGCCCCGGAGCAACCCGTGGGCTTCACCCACGTGACCCATGCCCAGACTCTGGGTATCGACTGCACCTTCTGCCACCGCACCGCCACCACCAGCGCCGCTGCCACCATCCCCGCGGTGGAGCAGTGCATGTTCTGCCACCAAGTGGTGGGCAGGGACAACCCGGAGGTACAGAAGGTGCTGGAGGCCTGGGAACAGGGTAATCCCATCCAATGGGTCCGGGTGCACCGACTGCCCGACCACGTCCACTTCGTGCACGAGGCCCACCTCCGGGTGGGCATCCAGTGCTCGGACTGCCACGGCGACGTGGGGAGCATGGAGCAGGTACGGCAGGTGCGCTCTCTGCGCATGGGGGACTGCGTGGACTGCCATCGGAAGGGCGTTACCTTTAATGACGAACCTATCACTGGCCCCACCGACTGTGTCACATGCCACTACTAAACCCTGGAGCAAGTGAGGACTGATGGGTCTCACGCGACGGGAGTTTTTGCTGACTATGGGCGGCTCGGCCCTGGGTGCGGTGGTCTTTGCCGGGTGCCAGGTGCCCGAGCGGAAGCTGGTCCTGGAGAGTCCCCTGAAGCTGCCCGAAGACCTGGTCACCGGCGTGGATAACTGGTACGCCACCCTGTGCCGCCAGTGCCCCGGCAGCGAGGGCATCATCGTGCGGGTGATGGAGGGACGCGCCAAGAAGGTGGAGGGCAACCCCGACCACCCCATGAACCGGGGCAAGACCTCAGCCCGGTGCCAGGCCGGGGTCCAGGCGCTCTACCATCCCGACCGCATCCAGAGCCCCCTGCGCCGTACCGGCCAGCGGGGTGCTGCCCAGTTTCAGTCCATCTCCTGGGAGGAGGGTCTAGCCGAGCTGATGGGCCAGCTTGAGCAGCACCGGGGCGAGGCCAACGCCGCCCTGCTGGTTACCGCGCCCCTGCGGGGGCATCTGGGCCTGGTAGTGCAGCGCTTCGCCCAGGCCTACGGGGCTGAGCACCTCACCTTCGAGGCCCTGGAGGAGACGGTGCTGCGCACTGCCATGCAGCGGCTCTTCGGCCAGGAGTTGCTGCCCCAGTTCGACATCGAGCACACCCAGTACCTCCTCTCCTTCGGTGCCGGCTTCCTGGACACCTGGCTCTCCCCGGTCCACTACGCCCGGGCCTACGGCGAGTTCCGCCAGGGAGAGCGAGCGCGGCGGGGCCACCTGGTCCAGGTGGAGCCTCGCTTCTCCATGACGGCGGCCAACGCTGACCAGTGGGTCCCCATCAAGCCCGGCACCGAGGGGGTGCTGGCCCTGAGCATGGCCTACGTGATCATCAGTGAGGGCTTGGGCGATGCCGCGGTAGCCCAGACCCTCACCGGCGGCGCTGGGGCCCAGGCCCTGGAGGCCTTCCGGCCCGCGGAGGCCGAGAAACTCACGGGTGTGCCTGCTCAGCGTATCGAGGAGCTGGCCTGGGCCTTCGCTACGGAGCGGCCCAGCCTGGCCATCGGTGGGGGGCCCGCCGCTGCCCAGACCAACGGCCTGTTCAACCTCACTGCTATCTTCGCTCTGAACTTCCTGGTGGACAACATCGGCAAGCCCGGAGGCATCCGGTTCAACCCACCGCCCCCCATCCAGTGGCTTCCCCCCGCCGACCAGGCTACCCCCTTTGGGCGGTGGCAGGAGACTGCCGACCGCATGCGCAGGGGCCAGGTGAAGCTGGCCCTGCTCCACGGTGTCAACCCGGTGCACGGCCTGCCCGGGGCGGTGGACCTCTCCGGCGCTCTGGCCCAGGTGCCCTTCATTGTCAGCTTTTCCAGCTTCGTGGACGAGACCACGGCCATGGCCGACCTGGTGCTGCCTGACCATGTGTACCTGGAGGACTGGGGCGATGAGGTGCCCAGCCCCGGTCCAGGCTTCCAGACCCTGGGCCTGCAGCAGCCCGTGGTGCGGCCCCTGTACGACACCCGTGGCTTCGGCGATGTGTTGCTCACGGTGGCGGAGGGGTTGGGCATGGAGCAGGCCCTGCCCTGGGGAAGCCTGCGGGACGTGTTGCGGGACGGGGCGCGGCAGCTCCACAGTCTCAACCGTGGCTCCGTCCAGGCCGCCGACTTCGAGACCTTCTGGAACGGCATCCTCCAACGCGGCGGCTGGTGGGACCAGGAGGCCGTGGCCCAGGCTCAGCCGAGCCCGCCGAGGCTCCCCCAGGAGCCCCAGCTACCCGACTTCAGCGGTAAGGAGGGCTTCCCCTATCACCTGCTGGTGTTCCCCACCATCGCTCTGACCGACGCACGGGGAGCCCACCTGCCCTGGCTCCAGGCCACCCCCGACCCGGTGACCACGGTGG
>JBHIBI010000036.1:0-9661 GCA_046758985.1 Dehalococcoidia bacterium | reverse complement strand
GCGCCTCGCCCAGAGCAGACTCCATCAGAAAAGGGGATTTCCATCATGGCTAACACCATCAAGCTTTCGGACAACGCTCTGACCGTGCTCAAGGCGCGGTACCTGATGGAGGATGAAGAGCCGGAAGACCTCTTCCTCCGGGTGGCCCGGGCCATCGCGGTGGCGGAGAAGCCGGAGAACAGGCCAGCGTGGGAGGAGCGGTTCTATGAGCTGATGGCCTCCCTGCGCTTCCTGCCCAACTCCCCCTGCCTGGTGAACGCGGGCAGGGGAAGTGGATGCTTGAGCGCCTGTTTCGTCGTCAGCCCCGAGGATACCATGGACTCCATCATGCAGGTGGCCCATGACGCTGCCATGATCGAGAAATGGGGTGGCGGCATCGGCTTTGGGTTCTCTAAGCTCCGGCCCAAGAACGACCGGATTAGCACCGTCCAGGGGCTTGCCTGCGGGCCGGTAGCTGTTATGAAGCTCTATTCCAAAGTGGGGGAGACGCTTACCCAGGGGGCCTTCCGCCTTGGCGCTCACATGGGCCAGCTCATCATCAGTCACCCCGACACCCGGGAGTTTATCCACTGCAAGGACAACGACGACATCCTCTCCAACTTCAACATCTCGGTGCAAATCACCGACGACTTTATGCGAGCTGTGGAGAACGACGAAGGCTGGAGCTTCATCAACCCCCGCGACGGTGAGACCGTTGAGACCATCAAGGCAAGAGAGCTCTGGCGGGAGATCTGCGAGTCTGCCTGGAAGACCGGGGACCCAGGTGTTGTGTTCATGGACGAGGTATGGCGGACGCAACCCAACCCGCAGCTCGGGTGGATTCAGACGAGCAACCCCTGTGGGGAGGAGTTCCTGGAGGACTACGGGAACTGCTGCCTCGGCTCCATCGACCTGGGCAAGCACCTGAGCAGCGAAGGGACGGATTTCGACTGGCAGGCCCTGGAACAGACGGTCCGCACGGCTGTTCGGTTCCTAGATGATGTGATCGAGGTGAACAACTTTCCTCTTCAGAAGCTGCGTAATGTCAATCTGGCGACGCGGAGGGTTGGCCTGGGGGTCATGGGTTGGGCCGACGCTCTGCTCCGGCTTCAGATGCCTTACGATGCCGACGAGGCCCTCAAGAAGGCGGAAGAGGTGGGCAAGTTCCTATGGGATACCGCTTGGGACGAGTCTGCTCGTCTAGCTGAAGAGCGCGGGCCCTTCCCGGAGTATGAGCGTTCAGCACTCAAGGAGCAGGGCTACCCGCCCGTCCGCAACTCCAGTGTGCTCACCATCGCCCCCACGGGGACCATCAGCCGCATCGCCGGCTGCTCCAGCGGCATCGAGCCGCACTTTGCCATCGCCTGGTGGTCCAACGTGTTGTGGAAAGACCAGGAGGGCACCAATACCAGGCTTTTTGACGCGCCGGCATCGGTCCTGGAGGTTCTGGAGGAGAAGCTGGGCCGTGAGAAGGCCGTGGAGGTCCTCCAGCAGGTCGCCAACACCCAGGACCCCACAGCGGCCCAGCAAAAACTGGCCTCCTACGGCATCGATCCCAGCCTCTTCCGTACCTCCATGACGGTCTCTCCCGAGGCCCACGTCCGCATGCAGGCGGTGTGGCAGCGTTACACCAGCAACGCCGTCTCCAAGACCATCAACCTGCCGAGCGCGGCTACCGTGACGGACGTGGCCGACGCCTTTCACCTTGCCTGGCAGACGGGATGTAAGGCAGTGACCGTCTACCGAGACGGTTCCAAGTCCATGCAGGTGCTGGAGACCGGAGAGAGGGAACGCTTGTCGGCGGGACCGGAACTCCAGGAAGGACAGCGACAGCGGCTGCTGGTGCCGCGGCAACGGCCCACCCGGGTCAAGGGGACCACGGAGCTGGTGCGTACGGGCCACGGCAACCTGTACATCACCGTCAACATGGATGAGGACGGCCATCCCTTCGAGGTGTTTACCACCCTGGGCAAGGCCGGCGGCTGCGACGCGGCGCAACTGGAGGCCATCTCCCGCCTCATCTCCCTGGCCCTGCGCTCCGGCATCGACCCGGCCCAGATCGTGGTGCAGCTCCGGGGCATCACCTGCTGCCCGGTGTGGGACAACGGGGAGCTGGTGCGCTCCACGCCCGACGCCGTGGCCCATGCCCTGGCTGGTACCCTGCCCGAGTTCGCCCGCGGTGAGCAGATCAAGAGCAGGTACGGGGTGGCCCAACTGGGGCTCTTCTCGCCCCGGAAGGGCAACGGCCACCCCCAGCAGCCCACTGGTGCCCGCTGCCCCGACTGCTCGGAGTTCCTGGTGCACCAGGAGGGGTGCCTCATGTGCCTCACCTGCGGCTGGACCAAGTGCGAGTAAGCAAAGTGAGGGGGCGAGAAGGGGAATGGTCTAGTTTTACCAAGCGCTGGTAGAGCGCGAGGCGCGGAAAGGGAGCAGGATGAGCTTGCAGCAGGTGCCATACTGGATCCGGAGCCTCCACATGACGCCTGAAGATATCAGCCCTGAGTGGTACGTCCGCATGTACGCAGTCTGCTGCCGGGCTGCTGAGCCCCCGTCCGGTAGCCTCTTCCAGCCCGCCGTCAAGGGAGAGGCAGGCCGAGCCTGGAAGCTGGGATACAAGGGTGTGGCCAGAGAGCGCGCCGCTCCCTCTCCACAACCCGCCCCGGAGGCGCGACGGGACCAGGCCTGGACCAAGGGCAAGGGCTCCACAGTCCGAGGCCGCTGTCCCAGGTGCGCCTCGCCCCTGGCCTGTCGGTCTCCTTCTGTCCGCCGCCTGGTGTGCAGCGCCTGTGGCTGGACCCGGAGCCCATAACGGAGGTGCAGCGCCATGAACGATAGCCATCGGTCTCCGCTGACCGCCCCACCCATGGAGGGACTCGTCTCCGCCTGGTACCAGGAGCGCGTTCAGGAGCTGGAGGCCCGGCTGGCGCAGAAGGATGTCGAGATCGAGTCCCTGCGCCTCCGATTGGCACAAGCCCTGGATCGGGACCGGTAGTCCTCCATCTGTTCACGTAGAGGATGGCACGCCCTGCGGGGCGTGATGGGAAGCGGCCTTCAGGCTGCATCGATCCAGGATACTGGAGCGTGGGCTGTTGAAAGGGGTGAGAGAGGAGAGAGGAAGGGAACCAGAAAGCTCAAGGATGAACCCGGCTCTGTTCAAAGAGACTAAGGTAGGGCGCTTGCCCAGAATGGGCAAGTGTGCGATGCAACCCTGCGGTCTCAAGCCGCAGCATTTTGGCAACCGAGAAAACTGCCATCGATTGCTTTTCTTCCCACCCCTCTTCCAAAGGCTGCCCGCCCGGGCACCCACTAGGCCCCGGTTCCCCCGGGGCCTCGATCTTGCAGGAGGTGGGAGGATAGCCTCTCAGGACTGCCCCAGAGGCTCCCCAAAGCCGCCAAGGATCGGAGCCCACTGTGGTATAATCGAGGCGGCCCCGCAGAGGGAGCGAGCGGGGCGAGCTCAGCCTCAAGGAGCCACCAGGTGAGCACGCCAAGCCTCCCAGGGAAGCCCGCCATCGCCCTCACCATGGGCGACCCCTGTGGTATCGGCCCCGAGGTCATCGCCAAGGCCGTGGCCACCGGTGAGGTACACCAGATCTGTCAGCCCATCGTCATCGGCAGCGCCTGGGTTATGGAGCAGGCCATCAGGCTGGTTAACGCTCCCCTCTTCATCATTGGCGTGGATTCCATCGCCGGCGCCGGCCAGAACCCCAACGCTATTGAGGTGCTGGACCTGGGTAACCTGAAGCCCGATGACGTCACTGTGGGCCAGATCTCCCCTGCCGCGGGCCAGGCCTCTGTGGAATGGGTCACCCGGGCCACCGAGCTTGCCCTGGAGGGGCAGGTCCAGGCCATCGCCACGGCACCCATCAACAAGGAAGCGGTGAGCCGGGCCGGCCTCAAGGATGTGGGTCACACGGAGCTGCTCCAGCGCCTGGCGGGCGTGCCCCGAGTGGCCACCATGCTCCTCTCCGGGCCCCTCCGGGTAGTCCATCTGACCACCCATCGCGCCCTGCTCCAGGCCTGCACCTACGTGAAGAAGGGGTATATCCTGGAGACCCTGGAACTGATCCAACGAGAGTTCCAGCGATGGGGCGTCCCCGAGCCCCGCATTGGTGTCGCGGCGCTGAACCCCCACGCCGGTGATGGAGGCCTGGTGGGCACCGAGGAGCAGGAAGAGATCGCCCCTGCCATCGAGGAGGCCCGTAGCCAGGGCATCAACGCCAGCGGCCCCATTCCCGCGGATATCGTGTTTCACCTGGCCCTCAAGGGCCAGTACGACGTGGTGCTGGCGATGTACCACGACCAGGGACACATCCCCGTGAAGGTGTACGGCTTTGAGCGGAGCGTCAGCGTCAACCTGGGCCTTCCCTTTATCCGCACCTCGGTGGATCACGGCACGGCCTTCGACATCGCCGGCCAGGGCATCGCCAGCCATGAGAGCATGCTGGAGGGCATCCGGCTGGCGGCCAGGCTGATGACGCGTCAAGGACTGGCCCTGGGGGTGTAGGCGCTCCCCGTCCCTATCCCCTCGGCCCCCTCCTCTCTCACCACTGCCATGAGCCTACAGCGTAGTGTTATAATGGGACACGAGCCTTCCCTGCAGGTGAGCAACGCATGAAGGTAGCCTTCATCGGCGGCGGAACCATGGCGGCGGCGATGATTCGAGGTATGCTGGACAAGGGAATCTGCGCCGCCGCCGATATCACCGTGGGCGAGCCCGTAGCGGAGCGCCGGCATGTGCTGGATCGGGAGTTCAGCGTGTCCGCCATGGGAGGGAATGCCCAGGCCGTTGCCAGCGCCGACCTGGTGGTGCTGGCGATAAAGCCCCAGCACCTGGGGTCGGCGCTGGCGGATCTTAAAGGCCGCTTGCAACCCCACCAGATGGTGCTCTCCATCGTCGCCGGGGCGACCATCGAGCAGGTCAGCCAAGGGTTGGGCCACACTCGGCTGATCCGGGCCATGCCCAACACGCCAGCCCAGGTCGGAGCAGGCATGAGCGTGTGGACCTGCACCGATGCGGTGGGTGAGGAGGGGCGGGATACGGTACGGGCTATCCTCCGTACCCTGGGCGAGGAGCTCTACGTTGACGACGAGCGGTACGTGGATATGGCTACGGCCCTCAGTGCTAGCGGCCCCGCCTATGTCTTCCTCTTCTTGGAATCCCTAGCCGACGCTGGGGTGTACCTGGGCATGTCCCGGGAGATGGCCCAGGCCCTGGCCCTCCAAACGGTCCTGGGCAGTGCCCTCCTGGCCAAGGAGACGGGACGGCAGCCTGCAGAGCTGCGGAACCTGGTGACCTCGCCAGGGGGTACCACTGCCGAAGCCCTGCTGGCGCTGGAGCAGGCGGGCTTCCGCGCCGCTGTAGTCAATGCGGTGGCTGCAGCCCATGAAAAGGCTCTGGAGCTGGGAGAGGAGGCGTGAACCCGCTGGTCGCTTTCATCAACCTCCTGGCCACCATCCTCTACATCGCCATCTTTGCCAGGATCATCCTCTCCTGGTTTCAGCTCGGGGGCGTCAACAATCCGCTGGTGACCATCGTGTACCAGTTGACGGAGCCCATTCTGGCACCCCTGCGCCGCATCATCCCGCGGGTGGGCATGTTCGATTTGACCCCGATGATTGCCATCATCATCATCGGGATGGTCCAAAGCGCGGTCAACAGGCTCTAACCGGCCCTGCCGCTTGACCACCTGGGACTGTTGCTATACAATCGTGGCAGCACCTTGGGGGGCGATGACCTATGCACCAGAAGGAACTCCTGAAGGGCAGCACCGAGACGCTTCTCCTCTCTCTCGTGGCCACGGAGCCCATGTACGGGTACCAGATAGCCAAAGAGATGGCGAAGCGGAGCAGCGGTTACTTTCGTCTCAAGGAAGGGACCCTCTATCCAGCGCTGCACCGCCTGGAGAGAGGGGGCTTGGTGGAAGGGTGGTGGAAGGAGACGTCCAGCGGTCAGCCCCGACGCTACTATCACATCACCTCCAAGGGGTTGCGCGTCCTGGGGGAGCGGCTTACCGAGTGGCAGCGCTTTTCTCGGGCGGTGAATAGCGTCATGCCGGCCGGCGCCACATAGCCTGACTAGGAGAGCTTCTCCATGATGACCACCAGGCTGGAGAGCTACCTGTATGCTCTCGCTTCCAAGCTGAGGCTGGAGCCTGGCACTCAGCGAGATGTCCTCCTGGAGGTGGGAACGCACCTCCAGGACAGGGCTGCCGAGTTGGAGAGCACCGTTCTCTCTGGTGAAGAAGCCCTTGAACAGGCCATCCACGAGTTCGGTCGGCCCGAGACCATCGCCAGAAATTTATACCTGATCCATAGCAAGGGTTCCTGGCGCGATACGGTCCTGGCTACCGTCCCCCATCTGCTCCTGGCGGTGCTGTTCGTCCTCCACCTCTGGACTAGCGTCGTCTGGATGGTTCTGGTGCTGGGGATGACCGCCCTGGTGAGTTTCCGCGCATGGAAGGCAGGCCGGCCCAAGTGGTCCTACCCCTGGCTGGGCTACACCCTGGCCGCTCCAGCCCTCTCCTGGGGTATGGCCCTCATCGCCGTGGGCTACGGGAGCTGGACCTACGTCACAACGGGGGCCTTGCCCTTCAGCCTGCCCACCTTCCTCCTTTTGGCCGCCTACGTCCCCTTCTCCTTGTGGCTGATGGTACGCGTGGGGATCCGGGTTATTCGCCGGGACTGGCTCCTGGCCTCGCTGACGGCCCTCCCCTTCCCCTTCCTGACCAGTTGGCTCCTCTTCCTGAACTGGCAGGGTGGCCTGTGGTCGGCAGCCCCCGCCAAGCTCCAGGAGACCGATGGCGACCGTGCTCTGGTGTTTCTGGTCCTGGCGATTGTCACTGCCGTGTTCTTCAAGATCAGCGTACGGCTCCTCCAGATAGCCTTGTTGACCCTAGCCACGGCGGCCCTGGTGGCCCTGAGCTTCTGGTCCTCCCCCTTCAGCGCTAGTGTCCTCGCCGTGGTGCTGGTCACCCTGGCCTCCGTGGCCCTTCTGTTGAGCCCCGCGCTGGTGGGCTCAAAGGTGGGGCATGAAATCTCCTATCCGGTTGACTTCAAGGGAACGGGAGAGGTCATTACCCATTGGTTCGCCAGCGCAAGGTAGCCGTCGTCACCGACAGCAGTTGCTGTCTCGCCAGGGGCGTGATCGAGGAGTATGAGATCTCGGTGGTGCCCTTTGAGCTGGTCTTTGATGACCGCGTGTACCTGGATGGCGTAGATGTCCAGCCCGCTGAGTTCTACAAGCTCCTGAGCCGGAACCACCGCTTGCCCACCACCTCCGCACCCAAGCCAGGGAGCTTCCTGGAGGCCTTTCAGGAGGTCGGCCAGCGGGCGGAGAGCATCCTGTGCCTCACTCTGGCCCAGAATTTCAGTACCACCTTCCAGGCTGCCCGGATGGCGGCGGAAACAGCCAGCTCCCTCCTCCCCGGCGTGCCCATCCGGGTGATGGATACCCGGACCGCTGCCGGTGCCGAGGGGTTCCTGGTGCTGGAGGCCGCCCGGGCAGCGCAACGGGGAGAGGAGCTAGAGCAGGCTGCCCAGCGGGTAGAAGCCCTCATCCCCCGGCTCCGCCTCTACGCCTTCCTGGACACCCTCCATTACCTCTGGAAGGGGGGCCGCATTCCCAAGATAGCCGCTTGGGCTGGCTCGCTGTTGGGAGTCAAGCCGCTCATGGAGCTGAGGCTAGGGGAGGCCCGCCTGCTGGAGAAGCCCAGAAGCCGCTCGAAGGCCATGGAGCGGCTGATCGCCCTCACCAAAAGGGACGTGGGGGACCAACCCCTCCACGGGAACGTTATGCACGCCAACGCACTAGCTGACGCCGAAGCCCTAAGCCAGTGGATGCGGCGAGAGCTTAACTGTGTCGAGCTCTTGATCAGCGAGTTCACCCCGGTAATGGGTACCCATACGGGGCCGGGGCTTCTTGGCATCGCCTTTTACTGCGAGCAGTAGCCCCGGGGAGCCCGCAACCCCTGGCCGGTGAGCATTGCAGGTGCCAGATACCAGGACAGCACAGGACGCCGACCTCCTGGTCGCCAGCCTGACCGACATGCCCCCCGCCATGGCCAGGCCGGTGATGGTGGTGGTGAGCGGGCTTCCTGGAACAGGCAAGTCCTCCTTCAGCCGGAGACTGGTGGAGCTGGTGCCCCTGCTGGTGTTGGAGACCGACGTCCTGCGGCGGGTGCTGGTGCTCGACCCTACCTATAGCAAGGAGGAGAGCGCCCGGCTGTTTCAGGCCTGCCACCTGTTGATCTCGCGGCTGCTGAAGCAGGGGGTCCCCTTGCTCCTGGATGCCACTAATCTGGTGGAGGCCCATCGAGAAAGGCTGTACCACATCGCCGAGCAGACGGGGGTCAGGCTTGTCCTTGTCTTCGTTACGGCCCCTCCCGAGGTGATCCGGGGGCGGCTCCAGCGACGCCAGGAGGGAATAGATGGCCCTCAGGATCACTCTACCGCCGACTGGTCGGTGTACCAGCGCATGCGGATCTCAGCGGAGCCCCTGCGGCGGAGCCACTTCACCGTGGATACCTCGCGGGACCTAGAGTCCGTCATGGCCAGGATCGCTGGGGAGATCCGACGGTGGATGCGTACCGCGTGAGGTTCCCTCGCCGGTGCTGGAGGGGTGAACCGAGCCTGAGAGCACAGACCTGAGAGGGCTTGAGGAAGGAGGCCACATGGAGATCACGGTTGTCGCTGGGGATGTCACGCAGCTCCAGGTTCAGGCGCTCATCGTCAACCTGTTCGAGGGGGTGAAGCAACCGGGGGGCGCTACCGGAGCGGTGGACCGGGCCCTGGAGGGGACCATCAGCCAGCTCATCGCCGACGGAGAGGTCAAGGGGAAGCGGGGTGAGCTGACCCTGCTGCACACCCTGGGCAAGGTGGCCCCCCACCGGGTGCTGGTGGCAGGTCTGGGCAAGCAGGAGGAGTTCACCCAGGACACCGTCCGCTCCGTCACGGGGGAGGCCTGTCGGCGGCTCCGGCGTCTGGGGCTCCGCCAGATAGCAACCATCGCCCACGGCGCAGGCATCGCCGGCCTGGACACCGAGGCCGTAGGCCAGGCTATCGCCGAGGGGAGCCTGCTGGGGCTCTACCGCTTCAACCGGCACATCACCAGAGACGAGGAGGACCAGAACGAGCTCCAGGAGCTCCAGATCGTAGAGCGGGAGAAAGGCAAGCTTCCTGCTCTGCAACGGGGTGTGGAGCGGGGTTGCATCCTGGCCGAGGCGACCGCCCTGGCCCGGGACATGGTCAACGAGCCCTCCAACATCATGACGCCTGCCCGCATGGCAGAGGTGGCCGCAGAGGTGGCCCAAGGGCTGCCCCTGGAGCTGGAGGTGCTGGAGCGGGAACGAATGGAGGAGCTGGGGATGGGCGCCCTGCTGGGGGTGTCTAGAGGCAGCGCCCAGCCGCCCAAATTCATCGTGCTGCGGTACCTGGGAGCCCCGGACAACCCCTCCAACAGCCTGGGCCTGGTGGGCAAGGGCATCACCTTCGATAGCGGCGGCATCTCCCTGAAGTCGGCCTCGGGCATGGAGGAGATGAAGGGGGACATGGCTGGCGGGGCCTCGGTCATCGGCGCTATGAAAGCCCTGGCCACCCTGGGGCCCAAGCTGAACGTCACCGGGCTGGTGCCCGCCGTGGAGAACATGCCCGGCGGCTCGGCCCAGCGGCCCGGAGACATCGT
>JBHIBI010000035.1:0-10059 GCA_046758985.1 Dehalococcoidia bacterium | reverse complement strand
GCTCCTCCGTATTCCCTTTACTCACATCTGCATGCTGATTTGCCATTAGGCCAGACCTGGCAAGAAGGTTACCCTAGCGCGCCACAGTCATTGTCACGGGTGTTTTGTAGCATGTGTAGCGCTACGGGATGAAATCAGCCAACCACTTCGACAAAACGCAGCTATCACGTGTCCAGTCGCTCCACAAACCTCCGTAGGGCATCAAAGTAGGCCTGGCCTCCTACCAGGTACGTGTCGTTGTGCCCTGCGCCGCGTATGGTGTAGAACTCCTTGGGCTCCTTGGCTGCATCAAAAAGCCGTCTTCCCGCCTCTATCGGAATGATGTCGTCCTGGTCGCCGTGTAGCATCAGCACCGGAGCGTTCACTTTAGCTATCTTGGCCTGAGAATCGTACCGGGTCCGAAGAAAAGGCCATACGGGGAAGAAAGGGTAAGCCCGACGGGCCATATAGGGAACGGAGGGAAACGCGGACTCGAGGATCAGGGCACGGGGCGGGTGGCGGATCCCCATCTCCACGGCCACAGCAGCCCCCAGAGACCGACCAAAATAGATGACCCGCTCCAGAGAAACATCCCCCCGTGAGCCAAGGTAGGTGAGGGCGGCCTCAGCGTCCAAATAGGTTCCCTGCTCCGACGGCCTACCGTGGCTACGACCATAGCCGCGGTAGTCGAAGAGGAAAACGTTTACGCCCAGCTCGCCGTGGAGAAGTTTCAGGTTTTCCAGACGGTTACCGATGTTGCCCGCATTACCGTGAAACCAGAGCAAGGTCTCGCTACCCTGCCCCGGCACGAACCAGCCGTGGAGCTCCACTCCGTCACTAGCAACAAAGGTGACCTCCTCGTAGGCCAATCCGAATTGGGAAGGATTAGCCTTGACATCTCCTTCTGGAAAGTAAATGAAATAGCGCTCTATCATCCCAATTCTCACAGCGGCAACCGTTATGACTCCCACCAGTGCAATGGCAACCACAATGTATGTCACCCCGCGAACAACGAAATGGCCTGCCCAGCCTGAGTTCATGGGGATCGTATTGTACCGAAATCCCCTGCTTTCGGTCAGGGGGCAACTATCGTGAATTTGCCTACGGACCAAGAGCGGAAAACATAAGTGCCGCTGTCTGAATCCTAGCCCCAGTTCTTCGCCACTGGTGCCCGCTCCAGCCCCTTCATGGATTCCACCTGAGTCACCACGATATTGAGGGTCCCTTCCCGCCGCGACGCGACCCCTTTGGCGATGATGAAGGGCTCCCCGAATTCGCGCTTGAACTGCTCATACACTCCAGGCCAGACAATGAGCGGGATGTGCCCAAACTCGTCCTCCAAGGTGATGAACACTGCCTTTGCCAATGGCCGTTGCCTCCGGATCACGAGGCCTGCTACCGTCACCTCCTGTCCCTCTTCCAGATGGGGGATGTCCTCGCTGGAGACCGCCTCTTTGGGTAGCGAAGGCCGGAGATGGGCCATGACGTGGCCGTTGGGGTAGAGCCCCATGGTCCGGTACTCCCCCTGCATCCGTTCCCACTCAGTGAGGGTGGGGAGCTCTATCCTGTCGTGCTCTACTGACAGCGGTAGAGCCAGTTGCTCTCCTGCCGGATGGTAGCGCAGCCCCACCTCCCACCTGGTATCCCTCCGGTCCGGGCTGAGAGAGTCAAGTGCTCCTGCGGCGGCCAGGTTCTCGGCGTTCTCCCTCAGTAGTCCTGTCCGCTCCATGAAGTCCGCTATGGTGGTGTAAGATCCTCTCCGGCCCCTGGCCTCTACGATAGCCTGGGCTGCCACCTCGCCAATCCCTGCCACATGCAGGAAGCCCAGGCGGAGCGCCTCTCCCTCGATAACAGCCTTCTCCTGGCTCTTGTTGACATCGGGGTTCAGGATGGGGATACCGTGCCGTTTAGCATCCTCCTTCAGCGTCTCCAGGTTGTAGAAGCCCATGGGCTGCTGGTTGAAGAGCCCCAGATAGAACTCCAGGGGGTAGTGGCACTTGAGCCAGGCCGCCTGATATGCGGTCACCCCGAAGGCGAAGGCGTGGCTCTCGGGGAACATGTACTGCCCGTTGAACTTTTTGAAGATCCTTCGGGCCGCCTCTTCGTCCACACCACGGCGGGCCGCACCCCCTCGGAACCGCTCCCACCATGTCTTCAGCAGGTCTTTGTTGCCTCGTCGCAAGAAAGCCCGCCGGAGCTGGTCGGCCTCGCTGGGGCTGAGGTCAGCCACGTCAATGGCCAACTGGTTCACCTGGTCCTGGAAGAGGATGACTCCCAGTGTCCGCTCCAGAGCTCGCTTCTCCAGGGGGTGGTCGTAGGCCACGGGCTCCAGGCCGCTCCGCCGCCGGATGTAGGTTCTCACGCCGTCGTTGGCTCCCACCCCAGGACGCACAGCCCCCACCTCGTGGGCCATATCGGTGAGGTTCTGGGGACGGATGCGGGTGATAGTCTGTATCTGGGCTGCGCTCTCCACCTGGAACACGCCGATGGTGTCCGCCCGGTGGAGCATCTCATACACGGCCTGGTCCTCAAAGTCGATGCGGGAGAGGTCTACCCGCCTCCCAGTGCGCTCCTCGATGGCTTGGAGGGCCTCCTGCACCTGCGAGAGGGCTCCCAGGGAGAGGAAGTCGATCTTCACGAACCGGGCATCGTCGATGGAGTCCTTATCCCACTGGATGATGTACCGTCCGTCAATGGCCCCCTTCTGCACCGGTACCAGGTCGATGAGAGATGTGGAGCCGATGACCATGCCCCCTGGGTGCTGGGCCAGGTACTTGGGGAAGCCCTCCAACTCCCTCGCCAGGGCGATGAGGTCACACCACACCGGGGCATTCACTCTATGTCGGAACTCAGGTAAGCTCTCCATCTCCCGCTTGAGCTCCGTGGCGCTGGTGTGGTCTACGCGTTTTGCCAGCCTGTCTACCTCCTCGGCAGGCAGGCCCAAAGCCTTCCCCAGGTCTCGCACCGCACCCTTGATCTTGTAGGTGTCGATCATCCCCGTGATGGCGGCCCGGTCCCACCCCCACCTCTGGTGCACCCGTTTAATCAGTTCCTCCCGGATGTTCCGGGGGAAGTCCAGGTCGATGTCGGGCACTGAGGCCAGCCCGTCGGCAGGCAGGAACCGCTCCAGGGAGAGGTTGTACTGGAGGGGATCGATGTGGGAGAGGCCGATAAGGTAGCCCACCAACATGGCCACGCTGGAGCCCCTGCCCCGCCCCGGCGGGTCCTCCTCCAAGGGAAGCTCTCGGTCCACCAACCCTAGGTCCACCTGCACCTCACGGGCCAGCTGAATGATGTCGTGGTACATCAGCAGGAACCCGGCCAGGTTGTGCCTCCGTATCAGGCCAAACTCCTCCTCCAGCCTCTCTCTTACCTTGGGGGTTATCGAGCCGTAGCGCCGGATGGCCGCCTCGCGGCACAGCTGCTCCAGGTAGCTCTGGGCGGTATGCCCTTCGGGCGTGGGGTAGTCGGGGAAGCGGTAGTCCAGGTCTTGGGTGAGGTCGAAGCTACATCGCTCGGCGATCTTGAGGGTATTCGAGATGGCCTCGGGACAGTCTTTGAAGAGCTCGGCCATCTCCTCCGCCGACTTCAGGTAGAACTCCGTGTTGGGTCGCCGCTCCCGATGTGTTTCCTCCAAACTCTTGCAGTGGCGGATGGCTACCAGGCAGTCCTGGAGCCGGTGCCGCTCGCGGACATGGTAGCGGACGTTGTTGGTGGCCACCACCTCGATGCTCAGCTCCCTCGCCAGCTCCAGGAGAAGTCGGTTGCGCTGGGCGTCGCCGTAGACCAGGTTGCGCTGGAGCTCCAGGTAGAAGTGTTCCCTGCCAAACCACTGTAGGTACTGGCGTGCCAAGCCCCTAGCCTCATCGTTGCGGCCTTCCATGAGCAGGGAAAGGCTCAGCCCCTTCGGGCACCCTGAGAGGGCGACAAGGCCCTCGGCGTGCTCGGGTAGGAGGCGGGGGTCAAGTTCGGGGTGGCGGCGCTGGTTGAAGACATGAGCCGCGGAGATCAGGCGGCAGAGGTTGGAGTAGCCCTGGTGGGTCTCCGCCAGTAGGGTGAGGTGGTGACCACCTTGCAGCGTGACCTCTGCCCCGATGATAGGCTGGATGCCCAGGGAGCGGGAGGTTCTGGCGAACTCCATGGTCCCGCAGAGGTTGTCGTGGTCGGTGAGGGCCAGGGCGGGATAGCCCAACTCCCTGGCTCGCAGCAAGAGCTCCTGGACGAAGGAGGCCCCCTCCTGGAAGGAGAAATTGCTGTGGCAGTGGAGCTCGACGTACATGAGATGCCCTGCTTCCTATGCTGGTCATCCATTGGGTTGAGCTTCAGCAGACAGAATTTCAGGGCGGAAGGTGCAAATAAGGAACGGCTTGTCCCCATAAAACACCAGCCATGTCATGGAGGCTGTCGGGTCTTGCGCCACCGTGTTTCTCCAATAAGTGACTGCTCCATCACCGAGGTCGACCCTCCGCGCTCCCTGTATGGCCTTATCCAAAGGCGGTGCGATCAATCGTTCCAGGCGGTCACCCCCGTATTCCACGAGAATCTCCACAGCCTGCGGCAGGACTTGGCCGGTATCCAGGTAATAGAGGCCTTTTGCGATTTTGCGGAGAACACGACTGATGGGCTCCCGTTCCACCTCCATTATCAGGGTGCGCCCAAGGTAGAGCCCCGTTGTCGAAAGAACCTGTGCTTCCCTGAGTAGGCTCCGCAAAAATGGTCTAAGCCCGGGTCTTCTCCCGTGGAGGTCAGGACGAATACGTTCGCTCCAAATACGGTGGCCGGATGATGTTTCATAAGCCATCCCGGACGCCACAAACACTCGGAACAACTCTTCATCCTTGGATAGACCCTCATTGCACTGTCTGCATGATGGAACTCTCCGCGGAAGGTTACTAGGCGCGGGCTTCGGGAAGAGGCCATGTGAGAAAACATGATCTCTAGTGTCGGCAGGCCTTTCGCCGCACATGCAACAGATGGGTCGTAGGCCACGGCTTTCCACGTTTCCGCTTGTGTGCCTCATGACAGCCCCAGAGTCGCCTGCACGGCTGCCACCACATGGTCCTCGCCTAGCCCTCCCCCCAGAAGCCGGCCCAACCGGATCGCATTGTGCGGACCCTGGTCCCGGTTGTTGGTGTTGAAGAGGACGTGGACCTCCGCCGCTTCCTCTTCCAGACTACGAATGCGGGGGACCCACTCCTCTAGCTCTTCGTCCGAGTAGTACCAGTCGAAGCGCTCCGCAGAGGAACGGGCCGGCGCCTCCCATGTCTCCCGGTTGCGTCCATGGAACCGGATATATGCGATGTCCGCCGTCACCCTGGCCACAGGCGGGACGCTGGAAGAGAACCCCTGGGGCTCGTCAACGCATACGAAGGCCAGCTTGTGATCCTCTAGCCACTGGAGGGTTTTCTCCTCCCGCTCCCCTTCCAGCCACGCTTTGTTGCGAAACTCCACGGCCACTTGGAACTGGGACAGGGCCTCCTTTATCGCCAGAATGTGGTCGTATGTGTCCCTGCGAGGCGCTATCCATCTAGGAAACTGGAGGAGTACCACCCCCAGCTTGCCCGCGCTATCCAGGGGAAGGAGGGCGTCTACAAACCGTCGGAGAAGTTCGCCTCGAAGCTCCTCGGGGGTATCTCGCAGGTAGAAGCGCTTGCTTTCACGAGGTGCGAGAGCCCGCAAATCGGTAGGGAGAACATTAGGTTCCGTCCAGTGGAGGGTGAACAGGCGAAACATCTTGACGTGGAACCGGAAGCTGGGCAGGGTACGCTCCACCCACAGGCCAGAGTTAGTTACTGTTGGGAGTGAATAGTAGCTGGAGTCTACCTCCACGGTGGGGAAGATGGAGGAGTAGAAGCGCAGCCGTGCTTCCGGGCTCGTGGCCAAGCTTGGATAGAAGGTCCCCGCCTGAATGAGGCTCTTGTCAGTCCAGGAGCAGATCCCGATGTACGTGTCCATCATCTACCCCTTACCCGGCCTGGTCGTACCACCTGTCGGTGACCAAGTCCTGGAACACCGTCAGCCGCCGTCCGTCCTCCAGTACACACTCATAATACATCCGCCTGACGGGCTGTTGCCGCCACCACTCGTCCTCCACGCGCCACTGCTGTGTCACAGTGGAGATCAACCAGCGGCGTCGGCCATCCCCGATGGTCACTGGCTGTCCCGCTTCGTTGACCTCAATAGAGATGGGTCGGGGCTTGTTCAGGGGACGAAGGGCACCAGCGCCTGGCGTCGCTCCGGTATTCTCGACCATGGCTCCACATCCCTCACCTGAAAGATGGGGGGCTTCTTACCCAGGCGGGCCTCTAGCTGCCTGAGGGCTTGCGACAGGTTCTCCCGCCTGCGTACATCGGCGAAGAGGCTCTCCTGCTGCCCTATATCGCCGGTGAGTCCTGAGAGCGTCAACGCTATGTTCTCCAGGGGCCCGGGCAGCACCAGGGATTCAATCGAGGACTTAATGGCAAAGAAGGCCCTCTGTTTGCCTCCTGCGGGCTGGCTGAAGGCAACCCGCCGCTCCCATACCGGTCCCCGCATGACCTGGGCCTGGAGGGTGGCTACCCTGGCGCATCGCCCTCTGACCTCAGATCGGGCATAGGCGCGCCGCAGCAGGGTCTCTGTAGCCGTCAGAACCGGCTCCATAGAGACCACCGGGGCAGGGAAAGTAAGTCGCTCCGTCACCGTCACCTCCGGGCGGCGTGGCATCAGCGGGCTTCTATCGATGCCGTTGCAGAACTCCCACAGCAGCCGTCCCTCCGGGCCGAACTGGGCCTGTAGTGGGCCCACTGGCAGGGCGGCTACCTGCTCAAGGGTATGGAGGCCAAAGCTACGAAGGCGAGTTCTAGTTCGCCACGATACAGGCAGGATGTCCACTGCGAACTCCGCCAGGAAGCGTTGTGTGTCCTCGGACACTTGCCTGACCTGACCGGGGGCAGCCATAGCAGCAGCCACATAAGCCGGAAACTTGCCAGGGCCTAGAGCCAGCTGGGCCTGATACGGTGCTGGTACGGCATGCAGAAGGGCCATTGCCAGTCGGACTTGGCCGCCGTAGAGCTTCTCCAGGCCTCGGACATCTACGTAGGCGCACCCGAGACCTGCTGATTCTACCTCAGGGCTGCGTTGCTCCAGGCTGTCCAGGATACGCTCGAAGATGACTCGGTAGCGGGGAAGGTCAGCCTCCAGTAGCACCGCCCCTGAGCATCGGGCCATAGCCTCCTGCAAGGGCATTCCCTGGGGGCAGTCGGTGACCTGGGGTGAACAGTCGAACACACGCGTCTTTGAACCCGTGGTCTCCAGTACCAATACCGGCCGCCCACGGAGCTCCGGGTGGCGGAGGACCTCCACCTGCCAGGAAAAGTGGGGAAGCAGGACACAGGCAACGTGCAAAATGGGCCTCCTTCTAAGACCACTGGGAAGGCACTTATGATAGAACGAGTGTTCTGCTATTGTCAAGGGGAGGAGTTCAGAGGAAAGTCTGCCAAACGTTGCCACGGGGTGCTAGCGGAGAAGTGGCAATGTGTGTTATAAGGCGATTTCAGGAGCTTAAGGGTGCAGGACGTTACCATCGAGCGGGAGTGGAGGGCCAAAGGCCGCAAGTGGGGCCTCAACGAGCGACAGCCCACTACAATTTGCTACGCGGACCTCTGTGGTTATGCCTACGGGTGTCCCAGCAGGAAGGTTCGCCCGGCTAAGATCCCAATGGCCCGTTGTGGGCGGTACAGGCCGGACCACTTGAGGCCGAAGCACCGGCTGTCCGCCTACCTGCAAAACCAGCTGGCGTCTTCCTACAGTGTGAGTGAGCCAGGTCTGGGAACTAGGCTCCCCTAGTCGCGACTCCACCGCCATGTGATGTGCCCATAGGGTTGCCATACGGGTTGCCGCCTAAGGAGGCGGTATCCCGCCACTGCCAACACCCCCGCGACGAAGCCACCGATGTGGGCCCAGTAGGCTACGCCGGTGGTTTGAGCCACGGCCCCTAGAGATCCGACGCCGCTGAAGAACTGGAGCAGGAACCAAAAGCCCAGCAGATACACCGCTGGAACCCGTATCGCGGTGACGAAGAAGTAGAAGACCAGGGTCACCACTCGGCTATAAGGGAAAAGCAGCAGGTAGGAACCCAGCACCCCTGCGATGGCCCCGCTAGCCCCCACCGTCGGCACGGTGCTCTCCATGTTGAGGGCCACGTGGGTCCAGGCCGCCGCTACCCCGCAGGCCAGATAGAAGATGAGGAACGTCACATGGCCCATCCTGGACTCCAGACTGCCCCCGAAGACCCACAGGTACACCATGTTGCCCACAAAGTGCATGAACCCACCGTGGATGAACATGGAGGAGAAGACTTTCCCCCAGGCTGTCAGAGGAGAGCTGATGTCGACGACCAGGTCCCCCACCAACAGGCGGTTCACCTCGATGCCCTGAGAGAGTTCCGCAGGGAGCAGCCCGTAGCGGTAGAAGAGTGCATACCTTGCCAAGGGCTCCTGAAAGAATGTGGCCAGGAACACCAGGGCAGATAGACCCACCAGGCCCATCGTCACGTAGGGTCTACCTCTGCGACGGACATCCGGGTCGGCAATGGGAAGCAACGCATCACCTCTGGCCACCAGGGTACCATAGCTAGGTTCCCAGGGGATTCTCCTGACCACGACCGTCCGGGAGTGTCATCCTGTAGAATGTTGCCATGACTCTTCCCACGTCCCGCTACATCTTGCACGCTGACCTTGACGCCTTTTACGCCTCGGTGGAGCAGCGGGACAACCCCGCGCTCAAAGGTAGGCCCGTAGTTGTGGGTGGGCCGCCGGAAACCCGTGGGGTAGTCGCCGCAGCCTCCTACGAGGCCCGCAGATACGGCATTCACTCAGCCATGGCGATGCGGACGGCCTTAAGGGCGTGCCCCGAGTTGGTGCGAGTATCACCCCGATTCAGCAGCTACCGGGAAGTGTCCCGCCAGGTAATGGAGACCTTCCGGCGACTTACTCCACTGGTTGAGCCGCTGTCCCTGGACGAGGCCTATCTTGATATCAGCGAGCAGGTGCCACTGGAGAGGGTGCAAGAGGAGGCACGCGCCCTCAAGGACAGTGTAAGGTGGGAGACAGAGCTGGCAGTGACCATCGGTGGAGGCAGTTCCAAGACGGTTGCCAAGATTGCCTCCCAGGTGGCCAAACCTGATGGCCTTCTGCTCATAAACCCGGGCGAGGAGCGGGCCTTCTTAGCCCCACTTGATGTGGAGATGCTCGGGGGCGTGGGGCCAAAGACTGCGGCGGTGCTCAGGGAGTATAGCATCAATACCCTCGGCCAGTTGGCGACGTGCGACGAGGCGTGGCTCGGACACACATTCGGCAAACGTGGCCCGGAGTTGAGAGAGCGTGCCAGGGGCATAGACTTGCAGCGGGTCGCGCCCGAACGTGAGACTAAGTCGGTCAGCGCCGAGTCCACTATGCCCCAGGATGTGGAAGATGAGTCAGCGCTGAGGGAAGAGATGCAGGGGTTGGTCCAGAGTGTATCCAGACGGCTGCAGCGAACGGGACTCAAGGGTAAGACGGTCTACATCAAGCTTCGCCTGGCCGACTTCACCACCTTCACCCGGCAGATGACACTCCTGTCGCCCACCGATGAAGCCGAGGTCATCTTTCAGGTGGCCTTCGACCTGCTACGGCGGGAGCTAAAGCCTGGCCGCAGGTTCCGTCTCGTGGGGGTGGGCGTCACCAACTTCCAAGGCGGTTTTCAGCTCGCCATGTCGCAGCTAATTTAGCCTGGTATGTCGGGCCTCTAGGTCTTGAGCCCTCGCTTTAGCCCATTTGACAATGTCTGTACGGGCAACTAGAACTGAATCTTGCCCACCTCTCGCTTTAGATCCTCATCCGAGAGGCGGAGGTAGATGCGGGTCGTGTTGATGTCCCGGTGGCCCAACTGCTTCTGGAGAGCATCCAAACGGCCACTACAGTGTGTCTGGTGGCGTCGCCCGGCGAGAGCCAAGGGTTGCGCACCAGGGTCGCATCAGGCTCGTAAGCGGGTTGGGAGGGCCGCTAGTTCAGGAGCCGGAGGACCCCGATGACGCGGCCCTGCACCTCGACATCGTCGGCGGAG
>JBHIBI010000034.1:0-10264 GCA_046758985.1 Dehalococcoidia bacterium | reverse complement strand
CGGTCCAACATCGAGGTCATCGCTGACATGCTCAGGCTCGCTCAGGCGGGCAAGACCGAGTTCATGTACAGCGCCAACATGAGCTATCGCCAGTTGGAGAAGTATCTCCAGTTCCTCACCCAGCGGGGCCTTATCCACAGGATCAAGGTAGGCAACCCCTCGATAACCTATGCCGTTACCCCCAAGGGTCGCCGTCTGTTGAGGAACATTGAGAGCCTGCTGGAGATGCTCGATTTGAGGGACCACCGCTGAGCACCGGCCCCACGTGCCTCCCGGCCGGGCCAGCGCAGCGGGAAAGGATAGTGCACCCCGCGGCGGTGCTCTCATGCGGGTCAGATTCCAAGCAAGGAGTGCATCCCGATGTCTGAGAAGCGGATGCTCATAGTTCCCGCCCAACTGGTAAGCAGGATCGATGAAAACCGTGGTGACCTGAGCCGAGAGGACTTTCTCAGTTTTCTCCTGGAGAGCCAGTTGGAGGAGAACGGCACCGACCACCAGGACCAACGTTTTGTCACCTGGGAGGCCCTGCAGGAGTTCGAGCACAGTATCAAGGAGTTGCTACATCACTTCCTGGAGTTCGTAGTAAGCTACGAGCTGGAGCTGGGCAAGGCCTCGGGCGAAGGTGGTCTGGGAGAGCTGACCCAGAAGTTGCAGGAGCTCCAGGGGCCCGCAGGGGTCTCCCAGCGAAGAAGTGTGTCCAAAGCTCGGGGAGACTGAGACCCGCTTCGCTGCGCCTCTCAGCCCGTTAACCTGTTCCCACACCTGAAGCCCCCGAGAAGGGGGCTTTCTTCACGCCATCCCTCCGTTTCCCGTGCGTATCACTCCTCCTCCCCAGGGGGAGAACACCTGTCCTAGAACATTGTCACTTCCTCAAAAGCTCTCGCCGTGCCATAGTCATTGTGGGAGGCGAAGTGGCTTTTATTCTGCTGGGACTCTTCGGCTTCCTCATGGGAGTTCTCCACGATGCGGTTTCTCCTGAGCGGGCTCCCTGGGGGAGGCGCCTGTTGGGGCTGGCCGCAGGAGCGGCGCTCGGTTCCTCCCTGGTGTTGGTGAGCCTGCAGCCGGAACGGCTTCTGCTCCCCGGCTGGTCCAGGTTCATGGGGTGGGCTCTCCTTCCAGTGGCGGTCTTCCTCCTTGCCTACTCGTTGTTGGTTGAGCTGTCTATCAAGAAGACCTATCTGGCCCCGGGCCCGGACTCCAGGCTGGTGAGGACGGGGACCTACGCCCTGGTGCGGCACCCGGGGGTTCTCTGGTACACCCTGTTGCTCATCACCCTGGTCCTGGTCACCCAGTCGAGGCTCTTGGCCATCGCCCTGCCCCTCTGGGTTGGGGCGGACATCCTTTGGGTGGCGTTCCAGGAGAGGGTCTATCTGCACAAACACTTTGCCGAGTATGTCCACTATCAGCGGGAGACGCCCATGCTCATCCCCAACAGGAGAAGTCTGAGTGCATGCCTGGGGAGCTTGAGGCGGGCCAGGGCCTGAGCGGCAGCAAGAGGGGGTAGCGCGGATGGTGAGGGTTGTCGAACTCTTAAGACAGGGCAAGACCCAGGAGCTCTGGGAGATGGGCTGTGGATTCTTGGACCTCAGTCTCGAGGCCTTTATGAGGCTCCAGCACCGGATGCTGCTGGAGCAGTTGGAGCTGCTCAAGCGATGTGAGCTGGGACGAAGGGTGATGGACGGGACGGAGCCCAGGAGTGTGGAGGAGTTCCGGGAGCGGGTGCCCCTCACCACCTATGCGGAGTACGCCCCCTACCTGCTGGAGCAGCGGGAGGACGTGCTCCCGGAGCGGCCCCTGCTGTGGCAGCGTACCTCGGGACGGTCGGGGGAGTACCAGTTCAAATGGGTCCCCGTGACCGAGCGGGTCTATCGGGAGATGGGTTCAGCGGGCCTGGCCATGCTGCTCCTGTCCACTTGTAGTGGCCCGGGCGATGTTGCCATCAGAGAGCACGACAAGTTCCTGTGCGGGGTGGCCCCCCGGCCCTACACCTCGGGCACCTGGGGGCAGCGGGCCAACGAGGAGGGCCTGCTGGATTTCCTGCCCCCCTTCGAGGAAGCGGAGCGGATGTCCTTCGAGGAGCGGGTCCGGCAAGGCTTTGAGCTGGCCCTGCGCGAAGGTCTGGACGTGTTCTACGGCCTCTCCAGCGTCCTGGTGGCCATAGGTGAGCAGTTCAGCCACCATGCCCGGGGCCGGAGCCTGCGTACAGCCTTTTCCCACCCACGGGTTCTCGCCCGGCTGGGGAAGGCGCTGCTGAAGAGCAAGCTGGCCCGACGGCCTCTCCTGCCCAAGGACATCTGGTCCCTCAAGGGCTTGGTCTCGGCGGGGATCGATGCCTCGGTGTACCGGGAGCGCATTAAGGGGATGTGGGGATGCTACCCCCTGCACGTCTACAGCACCACGGAAAGTGTCCTGGTGGCGCTGCAAACCTGGGACTACGACACCATGACCTTCGTCCCCCATTTCAACCTCTTGGAGTTCATCCCGGAGAGGGAGCACGTGAAGTCCAGGCTCTCCCCGGGGTATCAGCCAGAGACGGTCCTGCTGGATGAGGTGCGAGCGGGAGAGCGGTATGAGATGGTTGTTACCAACTTCCTGGGCGGGCCCTTCGTCCGCTACCGGCTGGGCGACATCATCGAGATCACCTCGCTGCGGAACCAGCGGCTGAACATCAACCTTCCGCAGATGGTCTTTCATGCTCGGGTGGACGACGTGATTGACATCGCCGGGTTCACCCGGCTGACAGAGAAGGTTATCTGGCAGGCTATCGAGAACTCGGGGGTGGCCTACGAGGGCTGGACGGTGCGCAAGGAGACTGGTGAAGGGCCGGTCCTGCGCCTCTACCTGGAGGTCAAAGAGAACGGGCATCGAAGCGCGGCGGAGCTTACGAGCATCATCCACGAGGAGTTGAAGCGGCTGGACCCTGACTACGCTGACCTGGAGTCCATGCTGGGCCTGAAGCCCCTTCAGGTCACCCTATTGCCTGAAGGGGCCTTCCGCCAGTACGTCTCCAGGCAGCGGGCCTCCGGTGCCGAGCTGGTCCACCTGAACCCGCCCCACCTCAATCCTCCCGACACCGTGCTGCACTCTCTGGTGATGCGCTCCGCCTGATGCCGGGGCTTCCGGTGACAGTCCCCTCCCAAAGGAGGAGCTGCCGCACGGTACCCGCTTCCTAGAGCCCCACCGTCTCTCACGAACCCATTGCCCTAGGGTAACCTGCGCCCCGATGACCCAAAAGGCTCATTAGATTGACCCTTTTGTCCACACAGGGTGACCCTTTTTGTACGTTTCCACGCACCCTACGACGGAGCAGAATAGCCGGGAGACTAGCTTTATGCCTGGGCAACCGACAAGCCAGCAGCATGGGCGCAAGGGGTTGCCCTTCCAGGAGCTATGAGGCTTGCTCTGGCCTTGTCGCTGGTGTTCACGGGAGGGCTCTTGTGGTTCTATCGTGCGACGGGCCCCCTGAGCCTGTATGACATCCTGGTGGCTCTCGCCTTCGGCCTTGCGATGGGTCTTGGCATTGGCCTCCTGTGGGCTATTTTCTTCTCCCGAGGGGAGTGAGGATGACGGTGCGGAAGCGCAGCCAGCAGCAGGGCAGGTGTCAACCCTTAGGTTACTCAAGGGAACGATACGCGTACGAAGAGAACGCCAGCTAGAGTGTTAGTGGTGCTCCATGACGACCTTCGTCTCCGTGCCTCGAGCCCTGGGGTAGTTGCCCCTGTTATTCGACACCGTCAGCGGTTTCCGTCCTTGACAACAGCCAGCTACGGGGTCATAATGGATGTCGTCGTGACATAACATATGACTACGTTTCAAGTTGGATAGTTTATTGACGTGGTCGGTTTCATGCTACCGTTACTGAGACACTGAGAACGGAGCGGCTGGTGAACATCTACGCGCTTATCCCTTTTATCAGCGTGAGCGCCTACCTAGTGCTCACCGCCATGGTGCTGCGCACCCCTTGGAAACGGGTGCACCGGGCACTGGCCCTCTACCTCTTCTCCGCCATGGCCTGGAGCTTCAGCTCCTTCATGCTCCATGCCAATTTCTTCCCCCAGCAGGTCGTTTTCTGGAACCAGCTCCTCGTCGTGGTTATGGTCTGGATGACCGTCAACTACTACCACTTCGTGCGCGCCTTCTTAGCCCGGCCCGGTGGCCTGGGGGTGTACCTGGGCTACGCCTTGGTGGTAGCCTTCGCCTCCGTAGTGGCCGGCGGCTACGTGGTCAAGAGCGCCTACGTCGTTGACGGGGTTCTGTACAACGACTTGGGCATCTGGCCCACCATCATGGGGCTGGTGGGCTTCTCTTTTGTGGGAGCGGCGGCCTACCTGCTGGCGAGGCAGTACCGTACCCTGCGCGACCCCACCAGCCGCAGCCGGGTCACCTATCTCCTCATCGGCGTCGCCGTAGTCACAGTGTTCGGCCTGAGCAATTTCGTCTCCTCCCTGGCCAAGTTCCCGGTGGACCACATTGGCAACCTCTTCAACGCCATGCTCATCAGCTACGCCATTCTGCGTTACCAGTTGGTTGAGGTCAACGTGGTCCTCAGGAAGGGGCTGACCTACCTCATCTGGGCCTTGGTCTCCCTCAGCGCCTACTCCCTGGTGCTGTTCCTCCTCCGGGTCTTCTTTGACGTGAGGCTGGGATTCATGATCCTGGTGGCGGTGGGCGGTGGCCTGGTACCCCTCCTGGCCGTGCTCTTCCACCCTCTGAGGCAAAGTAGCCAGGAGTGGGTAGAGCGGCTCTTCTTCCGGGGCACCTACGACTACCGCCGGCTGCTGGTCACCTTCACCAGTCGTGTGGGCGACGTTCTGGACCTGGAGGAGCTGGCCAGAAACATGCTGCACCCCATTACCAGGGCGCTGCGGAGCACTAAGGTAGGTCTGTTACTCCCCGACACCGAGGGCGATTTCAGACCCCGGTTCGTGCAGCCAGCGGAGCTGGAGAGTGCCTTGGCCGGGGTGAGGTTGAGCAGGGAGGGTCCCATTGTGGCCTGGCTGACCCGTGAGGGGAAGGCCCTTCGTCGCGATACCATCGCCATCAACCCGGAATTCAAGAGCCTCTGGAAAACGGAGATGGAGGACCTGAATACCCTGGACATGGAACTATTCTGCCCCTTAAGGAGTAAAGGGATCTTGGTGGGCATCCTGGCTGTAGGGAAAAAGCACTCCACTACCCCCTATTCCAACGATGATATTGACCTGTTGATGACCATGGCTACCCAGGCGGCTATCACCATCGAAAACGCCAGGATCCTGGATGACTTGAAGAAAGAACGGGCACGGGTGGAGCAGCTTCTGGCTAAGACGGTGCTGGCCCAGGAGGAGGAGCGGAAGCGGGTCTCCGTGGAGCTGCACGATAGCGTAGCCCAGTGGCTGGTGGGGGCCTCTTACCGGATTCAGACCTGCAACGCCCTGCTGGCTCGGACCTCCGACCCCAAGGTCATCCGGGAGCTTCAGGAGATCGCGACGACCATTCAAGAGAGTGTCAAGGCGCTGCGGGAGGTCATGGTAGGCCTCCACCCGCCAGATCTGGACGAGCTGGGCTTCGTTCCCGCCCTGGGACAGATGATGGAGGGCCTGAAGCGGGAGGGCATCGGCGCTCAGCTCCAGGTCGATGGCACGCCCGTGCGCCTTCCACCCCATATGGAGACCGCGGTGTACCGAGTAGTGCAGGAGGCCATCACCAATGTTCGTAAGCACGCTGCTGCTACCCAAGTCAAGGCCAAACTGTGGTTTGATCCAGACCAGATCCGCGTGGAGATCTCCGACAACGGGAAGGGCTTTGACCTGTTCCACACCCTGGGCAGCGCCCTCTCCCAGAGACACATGGGGTTGCTGGGTATGCGACAGCGGGTGGAGACCCTGGGAGGAAGCCTCAGAATCAGGAGCAACTACGGAGCGGGGACCAGCGTCCTGTTGACCCTTCCGGTGGAGGCTGGCTCCGTCAACGGTCATGCTGAGGGCTTCGGCCACCTTCCCACTCCAGTGGATGAAGATGCTCGGAGGTAGAGAGGAGACGAAAGGAGCGGCCCCATGTCAGCGATTCGTGTTCTCCTAGTTGACGACCACCAGGTGGTCCGTGAGGGACTGCGTCGCATGCTGGACCTGGAGCATGACATGACGGTGGTCGGGGAAGCTTCCTCCCTGGAAGAGGCCCTAGCCCAGGTGGAGACTACCTCCCCGGACGTCGTGCTTATGGACATCAAGATGCCTGGGGGAGACGGCATTGAGGCCACCCGGCGGCTGAAGGAGGTCCATCCTGGCTGCAATATCATCGTCCTGACCCTCTATGAGGAATACCTGACCCAGGCGGTGCAGGCGGGCGCCGTGGGCTACCTGATGAAGGACGTGAAACGGGAGGAGCTGAGCGAGGCCATTCGCACTGTCCATCGCGGTCAATCGGCCATGGGGCTCTCCCTGGGCCGGGAGCTCTTCGCTGAGTTCGTCACCAAGACCAAAGACCCTATTGCCTACCAGTCGGCCCTGTCGGAGCGGGAGACAGCTATGCTGCGGCTCATCGCCAGCGGGGCCACCACCAAGGAGATCGCCGCCCAGCTCTACATGAGCGATGCCACCGTCAAGCGGGGAGTGCGGCGCATCTTCGAGAAGCTGGAGGTTCGGAACCGCTCCGAGGCGGTCTCCGAAGCCCACAAGCGCCATCTGCTGTAGCACGCTCTCGGCAAGCCCTTGTCCAAGCTTGCGGGTAGCCTTGCGCGACGGGCCACCCTAAGCGGTTCTCAGGGATAAGCCCGTCGTTTCGCGCCCTTCCCAAGGGCCTCAGCATGGTAAGGCTCTGGGGTCCAGCCTTCAAACCTCTGGTGGCTCCTGCGTCGTCTGGACAGATGGGCAACCCTACCCTCTGGCCTACCCCCACGGCTCGCTGTTCTGCTGGTGACCTGTTTGGTTCACTGGGTATGACACCCCTGCACCCCCGGCACGATACCGCTGCCCCTTTCCCATCCCCATGCGGAGGACCACAATAAGCATAGAGTTAACCTTCTCCTGCGGCAGCACCGAGAAAGGGGTTGCGGAAGACAAGGAAGGGGGTGTACGGAGATGCAGTGGCCAACCGCGATGCTGTTAAATAGGCACATTAGGTCCGCAATACACCAGGTTCATGTGGACCAGGCTCCTCTTGAAGAAGGGGAGAGGGTTGAGGAGCGGGAGCAACGGCCCTCCTCAACGCCACAGGCCACCCGCTGGGATGCCGAGCTCATTATCCCCTTTCCCGTGGAGGCATCCCATCTCTCCGCCTTCTATGGGAAGCTCCATCAGCAACTGGGGAGCCAGCTTCGCATGATCGAAACGGTGGGCTCCGTCGACCGGGGCACCTGCATCAAGCTGGTGCTCACTCACGAGGTTTCCCTCCAAGAGACCCTGCTCAACATGCCCGAGGTGGCCCAGGTGTGGGATGAGAAGGGAAGCGGGGCCAGTGATGCACCAGGCGGCCCTGGTGTGGTGAGTTTCCTGTGGGAGCGAAGCTCGTCGGCCAGACGGTTTCTGGTCACGCTCAAGCCCTACGAGGCCGCGAAGCAACTCGTCCTCTTTGATAGCCTTCCCGCCCCAGCAGGTGAAGAGGCAGAGGCCGTAAGTGCGGAACCGCTGCTCTTGTGCTCACACTGTAGCCATCCCGTGGAGCGCTCCTCTCTCAGCCCGGCGTAGCCTCCCCTGCGCCGGGCTTTCCTTTCCCGGTGCCGTCCACCCTCCTACCTGCCTCCTTCGGCTCCCCCCGTGCCTCTCCATGCCATGCTGTCTCCCCCTGAAGGTGCCTGCCGCTTCTCTCTGACAACCCTTCTCCTCTTGCAAAAGTGCTCCAGCGGTGCTAGCATGTGGTACCTGAATGGTGGGCGTGTGGGATGGGCGGTGGCATCTCCTTCCTCTTCCGCCGGTTTGTGTGGCAACCTCAGGACAGCCCCGCCTGCCTCCTCCCCAAGCTCACTCTGACGTACAGCGTCCCGAGGTGAAACGAAGGTACTATGCAGCCCCAAGCTAAAGTCCTGATCATTGATGATGAAGAGGATGTACGGGAGATCCTGACCCGGTGGCTCAGGGGGAAGGGCTACCAGTGCTCGGCTGCTGCCAGCGGGGAGGAGGCTCTGGAGCTCCTGGGTAGAGAGGCCTTCGAAGTCCTCCTCTGCGATGTACGGATGCCGGGGCTGTCAGGGATCGAGGTGTTGGGCCAGGTCAAGGAACGGGACCCCTTGGCCGTGGTGATCATGGTTACAGCGGTGAACCAGGTGGACACGGCGGTAGCCGCCATGCAGCGCGGTGCCTATGACTATATCGTCAAGCCCTTCGACCTGGGAAAGCTCGCGTCGCAGCTCCAGGAAGGGCTCCAGTGGAGAAGGGAGCAACAGCGGCAGGCGGTGGCCCTGTCGACTCGCGAGGCCCGGTTGATGGAGTCGGCCCTGGAGGCCGTACGGGTATTCATGCAGACCTCTGACGCCGTTCCCGAGGTCTGGAGGGAGCACAGTGAGGCCGTCATGGACCTGGCCGTAGCGGTGACTCAGCGGCTGGGCCTCTCCCGGCTCGACACCTCCATTGTGGCCTGGGCGGCTATCCAGCATCACGTGGGGAAGATGACGGCTCACTCATCCCGCGGGCAGGGCCATACCCAGGAGCGGGCGATGGTGGTTGCCTATCAAGACGGGGCTAATGATCTGATGATTGAGCCTCTGTTCAATGACCGGCGTGTGCTGGAGGCCATCAAGTACATGGACAGCCGCTTTGACGGGTTGGGACGGGGGCAACGGCTGAGGGGTAGGGAGATCCCGGTGGTGGCGCGCGTTCTGGCGGTGGCCCACGCCTTCGTCACCATGGGACAGCGAAGCTCACCCGACCCTGCGCAGGTCCAGGCCATCCTCCATGAGATGGAGCAGGAGAGCGGGAAACGCTTCGACCCCCAGGTTGTGGAGGTCCTGGCTCAGGTGGTGAACCCATGAAGTCTCCGAGGCAGCGTCGGACACCCCCGCGGCTTCCCTCTGCCAGGGTGGAGGCCGAGAGAGAAGCTGCTGTTCAGGCCTTCATCGAGAGGCAGATAGAGCAGCGCAGGCGGCTCAGCGAGCTGGCAGTGGGCATCTCTGCGGAGGCGGCTCTGGAGGGGCTCCTGGAGAAGGTGCCCCGGATAGCCAAGGAGGTCATTGGGGCTGAGATGGCGGCGCTGGTCTTTCTGGAGGAGGGGGGAATGGGGGTGGAGCACTTCAGCTACTCAGTCCCTGACCGCAGCCTGTTCCCCGACCACCCCCCGGAGGGGAAAGGGCTCCTGGGCTTCGTTTTTCAGGAGAGCCAGGCTGTCCGCGTAGAGAATGTGACCCAGCACCCCCACTACGGGGGTTTGTTCAAGGATATGCCTCACCCGCCCATGAAGGCCTTCCTCGGCGTACCCCTTCGTGCCGAGGATGGAGCAACGCTGGGCGCTGTGTATGTCGCCAACGGTTCCATGGGTCCGGCCTTCTCCGAGCAGGACCAGGAGCTCCTGACGGTACTCGGGGAGTACATCTCCACTGCCCTGGAGAGGATTCGCCAGCAGAAAAGGCTCCAGGCCAGCGAGGCCAAGGCCCGCGCCCTGGAGCGGCGGTACCGTACCCTCCTAGAGAAGGCCAACGACGCCGTGTTCATCTCTAGGGCCAGGGACGGGAGGTTTGTGGAGGTGAACCGCCGCGCCGTGGAGCTGACTGGCTATTCGGCGGAGGAGCTGCTGAAGATGAAGGTGTGGGATCTTCGTAGCAAGGAGCACCACTCCCTTCTCCGGCAGCGCCTCGCCAAGATCGTGGAGAAGGGCTCCGGCTCCGCGGTGTATGACGACCTACCCTTGCTCCGGAAGAATGGCACCAAGTTGGAGGTGCTGGTGAGCACTACTCTGGCGGAGGTGGAGGGAGAGCTCCTCTTTGAGGCCATCGTGCGGGACGTGACCCAGGAGAGGCAGTACCAGCGGGAGCTGGAGAAGCTGTACGGGGAGACGGTGGAGCAACAGCGGTTGACGGCAGCCTTGAACCGCATCAGCCAGACCCTCAACTCTACCCTGGATTACCGCCAGGTTCTGGCGACCATCTGCTGGGACTGCCTGGAACTGATGCAGATCTCTGGTGTCTACATCTGGGTGGTGGAGGGAGAGGAAATAGTCCTCAAAGTGGTCCATCTCGCTGACCGAGAGGGGCTGGAAAGGGGAGAGATCAGGCGACCTCTTCGGGAAGATAGTCGAGTCATCGCCAGCCGGGTAGCGGCCACTGGAAAGGCGGAGATTGTCAATAACGTACCGGAGG
>JBHIBI010000033.1:0-10439 GCA_046758985.1 Dehalococcoidia bacterium | reverse complement strand
CCTCCCGTTCAGTACCCCGGAGGAGGACGCCAACGGCATCGCCGGGCTCCGCCTCATCTAGGGTCTTGTGGAACATCTCCAGGCCGGTGGCCACCGTCTTGGTGACCTCACCGAATCCCACGATCTCCACCTCTTCACCCACCTTGACGGTGCCGCGCTCTATCCTTCCCGTGACCACGGTGCCGCGGCCCTTGATACCGAAGACATCCTCGACAGGCATGAGGAAGGGCCGGTCCCGGGGCCGCTGAGGAATGGGGATGTACTCGTCCAGCGTGTTCACCAGCTCCATGATAGGCTTGTACTCTTCGGCGTTGGGGTCCTGGGAGGAGCTCTCCACGGCCTGGAGGGCGCTGCCCCGAATGATGGGCGTGTCGTCGCCGGGGAAGTCGTAGCGGTTGAGGAGGTCGCGAACCTCCAGCTCCACCAGCTCCAGCAGCTCGGGGTCGTCCATGGCGTCCACCTTGTTGAGGAACACCATGATGCGGGGCACCTCTACCTGGCGGGCCAGCAGGATGTGCTCCCGGGTCTGGGGCATGGGCCCGTCGGGGGCGCTGACCACCAGGACGGCCCCGTCCATCTGGGCCGCGCCGGTGATCATGTTCTTGATGTAGTCGGCGTGGCCGGGGCAGTCCACGTGGGCGTAATGGCGCTTGGGTGACTCATACTCGATATGGGAGATGGCGATGGTGAGTCCCCGGGCCTTCTCCTCCGGTGCGTTATCGATGCGCTCGAAGGGGGTATACTGGGTGCCGGTGCCGACCAGTGCCAGCACCTTGGTGATGGCGGACGTCAGGGTGGTCTTCCCGTGGTCCACGTGGCCGATGGTGCCCACGTTGACGTGGGGCTTGGTCCTGTCGAATCTCTGCTTGGCCATGGAGCGTTGTCCTCCTTTGTTCTGGAGCCCACAGGCGGACTCGAACCGCCGGCCTCGTCTTTACCAAAGACGTGCTCTACCGGCTGAGCTATGTGGGCACCCTTGAGCTGCTACCTATCGTCTGGTGGAGGGGGTAGGATTCGAACCTACGAAGCCCGGTCGGGCGCCAGATTTACAGTCTGGTGGCTTAAACCACTCACCCACCCCTCCGAATCAAGGCTAGTTTATCACATCCTTCCTTCCCAGGCCAAGGGACTCGGAACACACATGCTCCCCCGTTGCAGGGCTTTGGGGGAGCGTAAGCCCGAGAGGGGATTCGAACCCACCAACCTACCGATTACAAATCGGTTGCGCTACCATTGCGCCACTCGGGCACCCTGTGTTTGTGGCCCCAAGAGCCTGGCCTACCGCACAGCACTGGGCTCGCCAGGGTGCTTCCGGGTACGAGTATAAGAAACGGGGTGATGAAAAGTCAAGGAGACGAGGGGCGCTTCCGTCGGGGACTCCCCTCTTCTCGGCGGTGCAGGGCAGGCTCACCCCTCCATCTGTTACGGCTCAAGGGCTGCTGGCCCCTTCCGGGGGTGCTGCTCCCGGGGCAGGGCTGCCCGCAACGCCGCCGCCAGGCTCTCCACCAGCTGAAGCTGGAGGCCCTTGGGCCTGGGGAGGTGCCCCAGCCCGGCTGGGGGGAGCAGGCAGCGGCGGAAGCCCAGGCGAGCGGCCTCGCTGAGGCGCCGCTCTACCTGGGGGACGCTACGCAGCTCACCGGTCAGGCCCACCTCTCCCAGGGCGACCAGGTCGGTGGGCAGCGGGCGCTGTCGGAGGCTGGAGGCCAGGGCCAGGGCCACCGCCAGGTCGGCGGCAGGCTCGGCGATGCGGAGCCCCCCGGCGATGTTCAGGATGATGTCCTGGCCCGCGGTAGCCAGCCCGGTCCGCTGGGCTACCACTGCCGCCAGCATCACCAGCCGGTTGGTTTCGAAGCCGCTGGCGATTCGCCGGGGCACCGCCAGCCCCGAGGGGAAGGTGAGGGCCTGCACCTCCACCAGCAGGGGACGGGTGCCCTCCAGCACCGGCACAATGGCGGAGCCGATGGCATCCTCCCGCCGCTGGGCCAGCAAGGCTCGGGAGGGGTCCTCCACCTCCACCAGCCCGCGGCTCTCCATCTGGAAAACCCCCACCTCGTTGGTGGAGCCGAACCGGTTCTTGACGCTGCGGAGGAGCCGCAGGGTGCTCAAGGGCTCGCCCTCCAGGTAGAGTACCACGTCCACCATGTGTTCCAGCACCCGCGGGCCGGCCACGTCCCCCTCCTTGGTCACATGGCCGGCGAGGAGCAGGGGCACCTCCCGGGCCTTGGCCCACTGTAGCAGGCGGCGGGTACATTCCCGCACCTGGGCGACGCTGCCTGGGCTGGAGGCGATGTCCACGGTGGCAAGGGTCTGGATGGAGTCCACGATGGCCAGGGTGGGCCGCATCTGGTCCAGCCGGGCCAGGGCCTCCTCCACATCGGTCTCCGCCAGGAAGTAGAGGTGCTGGCCTGCTATCCCCAGGCGGTGGGCCCGCATCTTGACCTGGTAGGCCGACTCCTCCCCGGAAAGGTAGAGGGTCTTGCCATATTGAGCTGCCACGGCGTCACCCATCTGGAGCAGCAGGGTAGACTTGCCCACCCCTGGTTCGCCGGCCATGAGCACCAGGGAGCCGGGTACCAGGCCACCGCCGAGAACCCGGTTCATCTCCCCGCTGGGCAAGGGCAGGCGCCGCTCCTCCTGGTGGGAGAGGGTGGCCAGTTCCTGGGGCTCGGTGAGGGTAGCGCCGCTCCAGCTCCTTGGGGAGGGATGGACCTCCGGGACTTGGAGGGGCGTCTCCGAGATGGCGTTCATGGCTCCGCAGTGGGGGCATTTGCCCAACCACTGGGGGGTCTCTTCGCCACACTGCTGGCAGAGGTAAACACGCCTGCCCCGAACCTTGGCCATCTCCTACCCCAGTAGACAGTCTGGGGAAGCCTCAGGCTTCCCCAGCGGGTGAGCTGTGCACTGAGGGAGCAAGGGCCGCTAGGAGGGCTGGCCGGTAGCGAGGGCTTGCTTGCTCTTCACTACGGTCTTGCCGTCCTCCACGTCGATGACCGCTACGTCACCGCTGCGGAGCTTGCCGGCCAGGAACTCCTCCGACAGCTTGTCCTCCACCGCGCTCTGAATCAACCGGCGCAGGGGGCGGGCACCGAAATCGGTGCTGTAGCCCTCCTGGGCCAGGTACTCGCGGGCCGCCTGGGTCACCTCCAGTTGGATCTCCTTCTCTGCCAGCTCCTTCTCCACCTGGAGCAGCATTAGGTCCACGATCTGGAGGATGTGGTCCCTGCTGAGGGCGTGGAAGACCACGGTGGAATCCAGACGGTTGAGGAACTCGGGGCGGAAGAAGCGCTTCACCTCGTCCAGCACCTTCTCCTTCATCCGCTCGTAGGCCTGCTGCTCCGACTTGGCCTCATCGGCCTTGACGGCGAAGCCCAGGGCACTCTCCCGCTTGATCAGCTCGGAGCCCAGGTTGCTGGTCATGACGACGATGGAGTTGCGAAAGTCCACCCGGCGGCCCTTGGCGTCGGTCAGGTGGCCATCATCGAAGATCTGGAGCAGGATGTTGAACACCTCAGAGTGGGCCTTCTCGATCTCGTCCAGCAGGATGGTGCAGTAGGACTTGCGCCGTACAGCCTCGGTGAGCTGGCCGCCCTCCTCGTAGCCGATGTAGCCAGGAGGGGCGCCCACCAGGCGGGCCACCGTGTGGCGCTCCATGAATTCGGACATGTCCAGGCGGACCATGGCCTCCTCGGAGCCGAACATGAACTCCGCCAGGGCGCGTACCAGCTCGGTCTTGCCTACCCCGGTGGGGCCCAGGAAGAGGAAGACACCGATGGGGCGCCGGGGGTCCTTGAGCCCGGCCCGGGCGCGGCGCACCGCCTTGGACACGGCCACCAGGGCTTCGTCCTGGCCGATGATGCGCTGGTGGATGGCCTCCTCCATGTGCAGCAGCCGCTCCATCTCCTCCATGGCCAGGCGGGTCACCGGGATGCCCGTCCACATAGAGACCACCTCGGCGATGTCCTCCTCGGAGACCACCGGTCTCTCCTTCTCCTGCTCTTGGTGCCACTGGCTTTCCAGATTCTCCAGTTTGTCCACCAGCTTCAGCTCCCGGTCTCGCAATTCAGCGGCGTACTCGTACTGCTGGGAGGCGATGGCCTCCTCTTTTTCCCGCCGCACGCTCTCTAGCACCTTGGTGGCCTCCTTAACGGAGAGGGGGATGGAGCTGCGAGTCAGGCGAACCCGGGAGGCCGCCTCATCCATCAGGTCGATGGCCTTGTCCGGCAGGAAGCGGTCGGGGATGAAGCGGGCCGCCAGGTGGGCCGCCGCGTGGAGGGCCTCGTCGCTGATGGTGACGTGGTGGTGCTCTTCGTACCTGCTCTTGATGCCACGCAGGATGGCGTCGGTGTCCTCCACACTGGGCTCGTCCACGGTAATGGGCTGGAAGCGGCGCTCCAGGGCGGGGTCCCGCTCCACGTACTTCCGGTAGTCGTCCAGGGTGGTGGCGCCGATGCACTGGAGCTCGCCCCGGGCCAGGGAGGGCTTGAGGATGTTGGCGGCATCCACCGCCCCCTCGGCAGCCCCAGCGCCTACCAGGGTGTGCATCTCGTCGATGAACAGGACGCAGTTGCCGGAGCTGCGGATCTCCTCGATGACCTTCTTCAGCCGCTCCTCGAACTCGCCCCGGTACTTGGTGCCGGCCACCAGTGCACCCATATCCAGGGTGACCAACCGCTTGCCCTGCAGGCTCTCGGGAATGTCGCCGCTGGTGATACTCTGGGCCAGGGCCTCCACGATGGCCGTCTTGCCCACCCCCGGCTCCCCGATGAGCACGGGGTTGTTTTTCGTCCGGCGGCTCAGGATCTGGATGACCCGCTGAATCTCCTTGTGCCGACCGATGACGGGGTCAAGCTTGCCTGCCCGGGCCGCTGCCGTCAGGTCAATACCCAACTGGTCCAGGGTGGGAGTGCGGGTGGAGGTGCGGGAGGGGTGTCCTCCCAGGGCCGAGCTCTGGCTGAGGAGCCGGTGGGTCTCGCCCCTCACCTTCTCCAGGGTGACGCCCAGGCTCTCCAGGACGCCAGCAGCTACCCCCTCACCCTCGCGCAGGAGTCCGATGAGCAGGTGCTCGGTACCGATGTAGGTGTGACTCATGCGGCGGGCTTCGTCCACCGCCAGCTCGATGACCTTCTTGGCCCGTGGAGTGAGACCGATCTCCCCCTGGACCGGCTTCTCCCCCCGACCGATGATGAACTCCACGGCGGAGCGGATCTTGTTCAGGTCAACGCCGAGGTTGGAGAGGACCCGTGCCGCTACTCCTTCGGTCTCGCGGACGAGCCCCAGGAGGATGTGCTCCGTGCCGATGTAGTTGTGGTTGAAGCGCTGAGCTTCCTCCTGGGCCAGGGACAAGACCCGGCGGGCTCGTTCGGAGAACTTCTCAAACCTGCTGGACATTCCGGTCTCCTACTACGGAGTCTGACTGGTGGGCTACCCCGGTTGCTCTCAGCCTCCGGGGGCCCATTCATCCTAGAGCTACAAGAGACTCTTGGCTCGCCTCACGGGTCCCTCGGGGCCTCGAGGAACGGCGGAGCCAAGGGGTCCGGCGGTGGACCTGGATTGCCGCTCTTGACACCGATGGCCGTTCGGGAGGATGCCGGAGGGTCCGATCGAATAGCCTCGTTTCCATTCTAGCTCCCCACGGCCACGGATGTAAAGGCACCACCGCTGGGAAGAAAGGGGCCGCTGCACGACCCGCCTTCGCAAACCTCTGGGTGTGTCCCCTGGCGACGGCTTATTTTCCCACTCCGTTGCCAGAGCAGTATCGTCGGCGCTGGGGCGTTTCACTGCCGTGTTCGGGATGGGAACGGGTGGGGCCACCCCGCTCTAGCCACCAGAGGACACCACCGCTACCTCTATTATACACGCTTTTCGATGCCTGACAACCTTCCATCGTCGCATCTTTTTCGGACTTTTCTTATACATTTCCAAACGGGTGGAGCAGCGTGGAGTCAGGTGTGCTCTGGGGCCGAAAGCGCGTGTTCCTCCTCCTCGGTGCCCACCCAGACCTGGCCGTCCTGGAAGAACTCCTTCTTCCAGATGGGTACCATGGCTTTGATGCGGTCCACGGCGTACTGGCAGGCGGCGAAGGCCTCCCGGCGGTGGGGCGAGGCCACGGCTACCACCAGGCTGACCTCCTCCACCTCCAGGCGCCCGATGCGGTGGGCGATGGCTACGTCCTCGATGCCCCAGCGCTCCCGGACCTCTGCGGCGATCTCCTCCAGCTTCTTCAGGGCCATCCCCCGGTAGGCCTCGTACTCCAGGTGGAGCACCTGCTTGCCCCGGGTGAAGCGACGGGTGGTGCCCAGGAAGGTGACCACGCCACCGTTGGTGTCCCTACGCACCTGGGCGGTCACCTCTTCGGAAGTGAGAGGTCTCTCGGTGATCTGGATCATGGGGCTACCTCCGCTGACGGGTGGGATCAGGGCCACCTCATCGCCCTCCTGGAGCACTTGGTGGGGCTCGGCGTACTCGGCGTTGACGGCGGCAACGATGGGGGCCGTGCTGGGGGCCAGCCGGGGGAAGCGGCGGCGCAGCTCGCCGGTCAGCGCTGCCACCGTGGAGCCGGGCTCCAGGTCCAGCTCCACCTCCCTCTGCCCGGCAAGCTCCCGGTAGGCGGCGAAGAGGTAGACCTTAATCTTCACACGCGCCTCGGATCTGGCGGGGGTAGGATTCGGCCCCACGAACCCGTGGGGGGCGAGCGGTTTTCAAGACCCACCCCCGACGTGTTGTCCTACGCCGCCAGGTATGATTTTAGAGCATCCCGGCCACTACCCAGAGCCTACATTATAGCTGACAATGCTACCTAGTGCCACCTCACGTCACTTGGTGCGTTAGTCCCGCCCAGGGTGCTGTGGAGAACTCCTGACCCTTCTACGGAATTGACAGAGCTGCCGACAAGATGAAACAATGCGTGCTGCCCGGAGGTCTCCATGCAACCGTGGTTACAGGGCCTTCTCCTTGTTGCCGGTCTCGCTGCTCTGCTCGTTGCGTTCCTGCTCCCCAAGGCATCGACGCCAGGACTCCCGCCAGGTGCTACCTCCACCCGTGACCCCTCCGTGCTGCGCGTCGCCATCCGGTGGATCGCGGTGTCGTCCGGGTTGAGCATGCTGGTCTTGAGCGTGCTTCCCCTCTTCGGGGTCTTTAAGGCCTCTCCAGTCGAGCCCACCCCAACGGTGACCTCCGGCCCAACCGCCACGCCCACACCTCCCTCAACGCCTAGCGCTCCCGGAGAGGCAACGCCGACCCCCACCGTAGCCACCTCCCAAACCGTTGCACCTGAGGTTACGCTAACCGCTACGCCCACCACCACGACGGTGGAACCTATGCCAACCCTCCAAACAAACCCAACGCCCCCTCCCACCCCGACTCCTACCCCCACCCCTGCCGCCACCGTTGACTACTACTCCGTGACGCTACCCGGGCAGGGCGAGTTCTCCGTGGGCTCCGGCGGGCGTGACGTTTTCGAGTTCACTGTTCCTGGACCAGGCACGCTCACGGCCACCGCCCAGTGGAGCGGCACCGCGGAGTCCCTCTCCCTTCCGCTCAGCGGCCCGGGGGAAGCGGGCTTCTACGCCAGAGCTGACGGGAGCAGCCCGTTGACCCTGACCTTCCAGTTCACGGCAGAGGTGCTGGCCAACGGCACCGAGGGCTGGGACCTCTCGGTGCTGAACTTCGGTGGTGGCAGGGCCACGGGCACCCTGACCCTGGACTTTGCACCGGAAGGGTAGCTTCTGGGATGGAAATGGCCCTTTACAGGCGGCCAAGTGATTGATTTATGTCAGGTTATTCTCTCTACTAAAGGTTTGTGGTCTGGCTTTCCCAGATCTTGCGAATAGGGCCCGTATTATGAAAGACGTCACTCATCCGGGGGAGCCGGTTTTTCACCCCTTGCTCACTCGTTTGCAGGATAGGCAAGGCCCTGGAGGCTGGCTAGCATAAGGGCAAAAGCGAGTCTCAAGGAGGTAACGAGCATGCTACACAGGAATCGAAAACGGTTTGGAGCGAGGTTGCTGCTGGTCGTGGCACTGGTCCTTTCGACAGTGCTCACGACGGTCCCGCTGGCCTACGCCGCCAGCCTGACCTCCCTCTCTCTTACCCTGTCCAGCAGCGTACCCGATGACACGGGAGTGACCCACACCTTCGACTTCACCGTGGGGACGGGTGGAGCCACCATCAGGGGGATCCAGTACCTGTACTGCACGACGGGGTCGGGAGCGTGCACGACACCCACCGGATTGAGCACCACGTCCGCGGCGATAGATGCCGCTGGAACCGACAACGAGTTCGACCTGTGGACGGTGAACGCCGTGACCAACGGCACCGTCAGCATTACCAACGCCACGGGGGACTCCACCAATACCAGCCCCATCATAGCCTTCAGCGGCATTACCAACCCCAGCGCCAGCGGTGGTGCTCCCACGAGCTTCTACGTGCGCATTACCACCTACTCCGATACCGGGCTGACCACGGTGATCGACGGCCCCAGCCAGGTAGTCAGCGCCGTCATTCCGGCCATCGTCGTCTCCGGCACCCAGGACGCCATCCTGGACCTGACGGTGTCAGCCGTCTCCGCTGGCGTCTCCATCGGTGACAGCGGCGATGTGAAGAGCACCACGTCGGCTTCCACCGCAACCACGCTCCCCTTCGGTACCTTTGCGCCACTCGGAACCGGGGGAGAGGAGTCCAAGGCGGTCGCCCACACCATCAGTGTGGTGACCAACGGAGCGGCGGGCTACTCCGCCAGCGTGCAGGGCGGGGCCACGGCAGCCATGACCAGGGAGGGAGGCACCGAGACCATCTCCTACGTCGCTGCCAACACCGACTGGGTGGAGCTCTCCACTGCGGGGTTCGGTGTCAACGCCCAGGACGCCGCGGGCGCGGGCAACGAGGCCAACGAGACTGAGTTCGGGACGGTGGCGGGCAACACCCTGCAATACGAGCCCATCAGCTCGGCGGTCACCCTGGCCTCTAACACCGCCCCCACCGCTGGTGTGGACACAAACGTAGCCTACCGGGTCCAGGTCTCTGGTACCCAGGCAGCGGGTGACTACAGCGGCACGGTCAACTACACAGTGCTGCCCAACTTCTAGGCACCAAGCTGAGCAGCAAGCCTACGGGCGCCCGGCTGGAACGCAGGACTCTGTCCTCTCCGCTCCACCGGGCGCTCCTACCACCGGGCAGATGTGGCACCCAACAGGTCGCATGATTTGGCCAAAGCGTACCGCTCTTTTCCGTTGACGCCGTCAGAAAGGGGGTGCTACAGTAGTTCTAGCTTGCACAGAAACAAGGTAGGGACGCCTTGAGGAGAGTGATACGGCGACTTCGCATCAGCGGGCTGGTTCTGGTTGCCCTGCTGGTGAGCATGCTTGGGACTTCTGCCGTCCACGGGCAGGGTGGGATAGCCATCCGCATCTCACCGCCCAACTTCGAGCTGGAGGCTGACCCAGGACAGGTGGTGGCCCAGCAAATCCGGGTGACCAACCGGGGTGAAGCACCCATCCCCATCACCATGGAAGTGGCGGGGTTTACTCCCACGGGCCAGGAGGGCCAGGTTGCGCTGACCGAAGATGAAGAGGTCCGCGGGATCGTCACCTGGCTAACCGTGAGTCCCCGAAGCTTCGTCCTTGAACCGGACCAGGAACAACAGGTCACTTTCGTCATCGAGGTGCCGCTGGATGCGGAGCCTGGTGGTCATTACGCCTCCATCCTGGCCTCGGTAGGTGCAACAACCCAGGCTGGGGCTGTGGCAGTGGGCCAGCGGGTCGGCTCCCTGGTCCTGTTGAGGGTTTCGGGTGAGGTGATCGAGCAGGCCCGGGTGACCTCCTTCTCCGTGCCGGGGCTCTCTGCCAAGGGCCCGATTCCTCTGGACATCCTGGTGGAGAACACCGGAAACGTCCATGTCCGGCCGGCGGGTGAAATCATCGTCAAGGGCACCTTTGGTGGAGAGGTAGCGAGGATTCCCGTGGAGCAGAAGGCCGTGCTCCCCGGATCGCCAAGAACGTTTTCCGTGACATGGGATACGGGATGGAAGATAGGAAGATACACGGCGGAATACATCGGTTTCTATGGCAGCTCCAACCAGCAGTTCGTTGGGACCGCCAGCTTTGTGATCTTTCCGTGGCCCATTGCCCTCCCCATCCTGGGAGTGCTCGCTCTCCTGGCTTTTGGGATTGTGCGAGGACGCCAACGCCTTGCCCGGGCCGTCCGGATCCTGAGCGGCCGAGAGTAGGTCTCCCTCCCCGACAGCTTCGGCCTTTTCGCCTTCCCCATTCTGTGCGGGCTTTTTCTCTCGAGTGAGTCCCATGTTCTTCTTCCGACTGAGTCTCCTGAGACGCCTGGGACCGCTGGTAGCAACGGCGATGTTGCTGATCAGCCCAGTTCCCGCCGGGGCTGCGACCCTTGAGAGTGCCTTTGTCTTTCTCAGCGACCTGACCCCAGGGGCAACC
>JBHIBI010000032.1:0-10541 GCA_046758985.1 Dehalococcoidia bacterium | reverse complement strand
CCCTCGGCCACGTCCCGCAGCAGGCGGCGCATGATCTTGCCGCTACGGGTCTTGGGGAGCTCGGCGGTAAAGAGGATCTCGTCGGGGCGGGCTAGGGCGCCAATCTTGCCAGTCACGTGCTGCTTCAGCTCCCTCAGCAATTGCTCCGATCCCTGCACCCGCTCCTTCAGGGTGACGAAGGCCACCAGGGCCTGCCCCTTCACCTCATGGGCGCGACCGATGGCGGCGGCCTCGGCTACGGAGGAGTGGTCCACCAGGGCGCTCTCCACCTCCATGGTGCTGATACGGTGGCCGGCGACGTTGATCACATCGTCCACGCGCCCCATGAGCCAGAAGTAGCCGTCCTCGTCCCGCTTGGCCCCGTCGCCGGTGAAGTAGACGTTGGGGTAGCGGCTCCAGTACTGCTCTACGTACCGGTCGGGGTCGCCGTAGATGGTCCGCAGCATGGCGGGCCAGGGCTTGGTGAGCACCAGGTATCCCCCCTGACCCGGGCCCACGGAGTTTCCCTGCTCGTCCACCACGTCGGCCTCGATACCCGGGAAGGAGCGGGTAGCGGAGCCGGGCTTGAGGACGGTGATCCCCGGCAGCGGCGTGATGAGGATCATCCCCGTCTCCGTCTGCCACCAGGTGTCCACCACGGGGCAGCGGCCGCCGCCGATGTGCTGCCAGTACCACACCCAGGCCTCGGGGTTGATGGGCTCGCCCACGGTCCCCAGCAGCCGCAGGCTGGAGAGCTCGTGGCGGGCGGGGTACTCCTCGCCCCAGCGCATAAAGGTGCGGATGGCGGTGGGGGCGGTATAGAGGACCGTAATGCCGTACTTCTCTACGATGGCCCAGAACCGGTCCTTATCCGGATAGTCGGGCGACCCCTCGTACATCACCGAGGTAGCGCCGTTGGCCAGGGGCCCGTAGACGATGTAGCTGTGCCCAGTGACCCACCCGATGTCAGCGGTGCACCAGTAGGTGTCCTCCTCCTTGAGGTCGAAGACCCACTTGGTGGTGGCGTAGGTCCCCACCAGGTAGCCGCCGGTGGTGTGCACGATGCCCTTGGGCTTGCCCGTGGTGCCGCTGGTGTACAGCAGGTACAGTAGATCCTCGCTATCCATCTTCTCGGGGTCACAGCGCAGGGGCTGGCCCTGCACCAGTTGGTGCCACCACAGGTCCCGCCCCGGCTGCATCTCGATGGCGGCGGCGTCACCCACCCGGCGCACCACCACCACCTTCTCCACGCTGGGCGTGCCCTTGAGGGCCTCGTCGGCGCTGCGCTTCAGCGGGATCACGGAGCCACGGCGGTAGCCCCCGTCGGCGGTGACCAGGACCTTGCTCTGGGAGTCGTTGATGCGGCCCTGCAACGATTCGGCGCTGAAGCCGCCGAAGACCACGTTGTGCGGTGCCCCGATGCGGGCACAGGCCAGCATGGCGATGGGCAGCTCCGGGATCATGGGCAGGTAGATGGTCACCCGGTCGCCCCGCTTTACCCCCAGGCCCTTCAGGGCGTTGGCGAAGCGGCACACCTCCCGGTAGAGGTCCCAGTAGGTCAGTACCCGCTCCTCTCCCGGCTCCCCCTCCCAGACGATGGCGGCCTTGGTCTTGCGGGGCGTGCTCAGGTGCCGGTCGAGACAATTGTAGGCGATGTTGAGCTTCCCACCTACGAACCACTGGGCGAAGGGGGGCTTCCAGTCCAGCACTTTGTCCCACGGCTTGAACCAGTGGAGCTCCTGGGCGAAGCGGGCCCAGAACCCCTCGGGGTCCCGGGCGGCCTCCTCGTACACCTTGGGGTCGCGGATGGTGGCCCGCTTCTTGAACTCCTCCGGTGGGGGGAACTGGCGTTCCTCCTCTAGCAGCGCCTCGATGCCGGTGCCCTTCTCCACCGCCATGCTCCTGCACCTCCAGGATGGTACTAGGGAGGGTTGTATCACATTCAAGCCCCGGTTGTAAACGTTCCAGCTCCCGGGGCTTCAGGTACAGCGGGCAGCGTCGCCCGTGCTATAATCGCCCTGTATGGCGCTCAACGTCCTCGAAGGCCTGAACCCTGCCCAGCGGGAGGCAGTGGAAACCGTCCAGGGCCCCTTGCTCATCGTCGCCGGGCCCGGCAGCGGCAAGACCCGCGTCATCACCCACCGGGTGGCCTACCTGGCGGGTGTCTGCGGCATCAGCCCTCACCGTATCCTGGCCGTTACCTTCACCAACAAGGCCGCCAACGAGATGAAGGGGCGGCTCTTGCGCCTCATGGGCCCCCGGGTGGAGCGCCTGACGGTGGGCACCTTTCACGCCTTCTGCGCCTCGGTTCTGCGGCGCGATGGCAAGCACATCGGCCTGGACCCCGGCTTCATCATCTTCGACGAGGAGGACCAGCTCGAGGTGCTGAAGCGGGCCATGGGGATGGTGGAGATCGACCCGCGCCAGTTCCCGCCCCGGGCAGTCCTCAGCACCATCTCCCGGGCCAAGAGTCTGCTGCTGGGGCCCCCGGACTTCGCCCTGCAGCTCAAGAGCTACTACGAGGAGGTGGTGCTGCGGGCCTACGAGCGCTACCAGGAGCTTTTGGAGCGCAACCAGGGGGTGGACTTCGATGACCTGCTGCTGAAGACGGTGCGGCTCCTTCAGCACGCCCCCCAGGTGCAGCAGCGGTACCAGCGCCGCTTCGTCCACCTGCTCATCGACGAGTTCCAGGATACCAATGTGGCCCAGTATGCCCTGGCCCGGCTGCTGGTGGGCGAGCACCGGAACATCTGTGTGGTGGGCGACCCCGACCAGTCCATCTATGCCTGGCGCAACGCCGACATTCGTAACATCCTCAGCTTTCAGAGGGACTTCCCCGATGCCAAGGTGGTGAACCTAGCGGAGAACTACCGCTCCACCCAGACCATCCTGGCGGCGGCCAAACACCTCATCTCCGCCAACCAGCAGCGCCTGAAGAAGGAGCTGTGGAGCCATCGGGAGCAGGGACAGCCCCTCCTGCTCTACGAGGCCTATACCGAGGAGGAGGAGGCGCAATTTGTGGTGGGGGAGGTGGAGCGCCTGGTCAAAGAGGAAGGGTTCCGCCTGCGGGACTGCGCCGTGATGTACCGGATCAATGCCAAGTCCCGGGCCCCGGAAGAGGCCTGCCTCCGCTACGGCATGCCCTACAAGCTGGTGGGCGGGGTCCGCTTCTACCAGCGCAAGGAGGTGAAGGACATCATCGCCTACCTGCGCCTGCTCCAGAACCTCCACGATGAGGTGAGCCTGACCCGGGTTATCAACGTGCCACCCCGGGGTATCGGCCAGCGCTCCCTGGACGAGCTGGCCCGCTGGGCCCGGGCTCGGGACGTGCCCCTCTTGGAGGCCCTGCGGCAGGTGGCCCAGGACCCGTCGGAGGGAGATGGGAGCCGCCCTCCCCTGGTGCCCCGGGTGGTTCAGGCAGTGAAGGGCTTTCTCCAGGTGTTGGACTCCCTGGCGGAGCAGGCCAAGCAGGTGGACGTGGTGGAGCTCATCGACCTGGTGGTGGAGCGTACCGGCTACCGGCAGTACCTGCTGGAGAGCGTAGAGCGGGGGGAGGAGCGGTGGGAGAATATCCGGGAGCTCAGGGCTACGGCCCAGGAGTTCCGGGAGCTGGGGCCGGCTCAAGGCCTTCCCCGGCTGCTGGAGCGGCTGGCCCTGGTGGCCGACGTGGACAGTCTGGATGAAAACGTGGAGGGGTTGACGCTGATTACCCTGCACCAGGCCAAGGGGCTGGAGTTCCCCGTGGTCTTCATCGTGGGCCTGGAGGAGGGCCTGCTGCCCCACGCCCGTTCCCTGGACGACCCGGGAGAGCTGGAGGAGGAGCGCCGCCTCTGCTACGTGGGTATGACCCGGGCACAGGACCGGCTCTATCTGGTGCGCTCCTTCCGGCGGGGGATGTTCGGGGGAGGGGGACCCACCACCCCCACAACGCCCTCGCGTTTCCTTGCCGAGATACCGGAGCACCTGCTGGCAGCCCGGGAGCCGGTGCAGCAGCGGCTCGCCTCCTGGGGTGGCTGGGCCCCTGCCCCCGCGCCGGGGCCGGCGTCACCCAAGCTGGTCCTCAAGGACGGGGATAGGGTGCGCCACGAGAAGTTCGGCGAGGGCATGGTGATGAGCTGTGTGCCCTCCGGCAACGACCACGAGGTGACCGTGGTCTTCAAGGGGGAGGCGGGGGTGAAGCGGCTCCTGCTCTCCTATGCGCCCCTGGAGAAGCTGACCTAGGCAATGAGGAGGCCCAGGACCGTGGAGAGGGCCCACCCCAGGGCGAAGCAGACGGGGTAGCTGACGAGCCAGGCTGCCATGATCTCGCGGGTTACCCCCCAGCGAACCGCCGAGAGGCGGCGGGTAGCGCCCACCCCTACGATGGCACTGGTGGCGGTGTGGGTGGTGCTGATGGGCAGGCCAATGAGGGAGGCCGCCTCGATGACACTGCCAGCGGTGGCCTCGGCACCAAAGCCGTTGATGGGCTGCAGCTTGGTGACCCGCATCCCCAGTGTTCGGATGACGCGCCAGCCCCCCAATCCTGTTCCCAGGGCGATAGCCAGGGCCGAAGCGAGGATCACCCACAGGGGCACAAAGACCTCCTGCGCTGACCACCCGTAGTACACCGCCAGACCCAGGGTGATGATGCCCATGGCGTTCTGGCCGTCGTTCTTGCCGTGGGCGTAGGAGAGCCACATGGCGGAAAGGATCTGGAGCCTCCCGAACCACGCGTTGATGTATGGGGGGGTAAAGCGGTGGGTGAGCCACTGGCCCAGGCGGTACAGGAGGGACATGATCAGCAACCCCCCCAGGAAGGCCACTAGGGGAGAGGCAGCCAGAGCGATAACCACCTTGATCACCCCGGAGCCGATGATGGCCGCCATTCCTGCTGAGGCCAGACCGGCGCCCACGAGGCCAGCGATGAGGGCGTGGCTCACGCTGACGGGGAACCCCCTGCGAGTGGCCAGCAGCACCCAGATGACCGCCGCACCGATAGCCGCCAGGGCCGTGGTCTCGTCCACGATGTCGGGCTTCACCACCCCTTTGCTGATGGTCTTGGCCACGGCTGTGCCGGTCAGGGCTCCCGCCAGGTTCATAACCCCGCCCATAACCACCGCCGCCAGGGGGGTGAGGACGCGGGTGGAGACCACCGTGGCCAGGGCATTGGCAGCGTCGTTGAGACCGTTGGAGTAGGCGTAGGCCAGGCCCAGGATGATGGTGACGACCAGGATGGCGATGGAGGGGACCTCAAACATCGAGTAGCGCTCTCCCCCGAGTCCTCACTGGGCTGTTGAGCAGCGTGGCGACCGTTGCCGAGGGGATGGGGAGGGGAGCCCTGTCACCCCATCGAGAGGGTGTAGTCGTGAGCGTTAGGCGTGCTTGAGGACGATGCCCTCTAAGATGTTGGCAGCGTCCTCGCAGAAATCGGTAGCCGACTCCAGTTGGTCGTAGATGTCTCGCCACTTGATGACCTCGATGGGATTGGCGCCGTTGCTGAACAGGTCCCCCATGGCCTTACTGGCCACCTGGTCGGCCTCGTTCTCCAGGCGGTTGAGCTCCACGGCGTGAGGCAGGATCTCCCGGAGCTTGGCACCGCGGAACCGTAGCAGCGTTACCGCCTCGAACAGCACGCCAGCCCCCTTCTCGATGATCCGGGCTAGCTCCACCGCCTGCGGAGTGGGATGCTCGATGTGGTACTCCATCATGTTGCGCGCGGCTTCCTCGATGGCGTCCACCACGTCATCGATCCGCTCCCCCAGCAGGGCGATGTCCTCGCGGTCGATGGGGGTCACAAAGGTGCGGTGGAGGTTGTGCATGATCTCGTGGATGACATGGTCCCCCACCTCTTCCAGGCGTTTAATCTCCTTGACCTTTTCGGGGACGTGGTCGTAGTGCTCCAAGAGGTCCACTAGTTTCCTGGCGACCTCCTTGAGGTTGTCGGCGCTGCTCCTCAGCAGGCCGAAGAAGCGCTCCTCTCGGGGAATGAACGAGGGAAGCCTCACTGCTGTGCCTCCGGTCTCAATGGCTGGATTGGTGGCTCCCGCAAACAAGAAGCCCCTCCCGCGAGGGGAAGGGCTATCACCTGCGCTAACTTGCTGTACCCTCCCGTTGGGGAGGCTGCTATCGGGTATCTTTTTCTACCCATTACCTGTGAAAAGCGTAACAAGGCTCGGAGCGCCTGTCAAGGCTTTTGCGCACCTCTTTTCGGGGCAGCTTGCCAGTTCTGAGGAGGGGCCCTTGCTTGACACCCTCAAGGCCTCTCGGTACACTCTTGGCGGCGTAGCCTCTGGGGGAGGGTCCACCGTGGCTGAGGCCGCGATACTGACCGAGCAGATGCGGAGCCAGGCCATCGGGAACAAGGGCCTTCCCGTGACCGTCGAGGTGGAGAAGGGGGCCATCCTCCGGTTCGCTCAGGCTATTGAAGACCCCAATCCTCTGTGGAACGACGAGGTCCAGGCCCGGAAAAGCCGCTACGGTGGCCTCATCACTCCTCCTACCTTCCTCCGCTCCCTCTCCTATGGGCGGCCCCCACTGCCTTTTGACCTTCCCCTGGAGCGCCGCCTGGACGGTGGCAGCGAGTGGGAGTACTTCGAGCCTGTCCACCCCGGTGACCGCATCACCGTGGTGGCCGAGCTGGTGGACATGACCGAGCGGCAGGGCAGATTGGGCCCGATGGTGTTTCTGGTGTTCCAGGTCACGTACACCAACCAGTTCGGCCAGGTTGTCGCCACCCAACGGTCCACCAACATCTGGTACTGACCCGTTGCACGAGGTGCCCCGATGACCGAGACTCCGCGCTGGGAAGATGTCCAGGAGGGGATGGAGCTCCCCTCGCTGGTGAAGGGGCCCACGACGCGCCAGTTGGTGAGATATGCTGGGGCCTCGGGGGACTACTACGAGATTCACTACGACAAGGACTTTGCCCAGGGTACTGGCCTTCCCGGGGTGATCATCCATGGGGCCCTGAAGAGCGCCTTCCTGGGCCAACTGGTCACCGACTGGATCGGCGAGGAGGGTACATTGAGGAAGCTGGGGTGCCAGTACCGGGGGATGGATGTGCCGGGCGACACCCTGACCTGCAAGGGGAGGGTGGTGAAGAAGTACACCCGGGACGGGGAGCACCTGGTGGACCTGGAGGTGTGGCTGGAGAACGGGCAGGGCCAGAGTACCACGCCGGGCTGGGCCACCGTGGCGCTGCCCTCCCGTGGCTCCCCGTAGACCCGGTATCGCGAGCTTGCATGAGGGGGAGGCCTGATGGCCAATGTGCTGGAGGAGAAGGTAGCCATCGTCACCGGCGCTGGCAGGGGCATCGGACGGGGCGTTGCCCTGCTGATGGCCCAGGAAGGTGCCCGGGTGGTGGTGAATGACATCGGAGCCAGCCTGGATGGCACCGGCTTCGACCAGGGCCCCGCGGACCAGGTGGTGCAGGAGATACAGGCCGCTGGCGGTGTGGCCGTGGCCAGCTACGACTCGGTGGCTACCATGGAGGGTGGGGAGAGGATTGTCCGCACCGCTCTGGACCACTTCGGCAGGCTAGACGTGCTGGTCACGCCCCACGGCATCCTCCGGGACCGGATGGTGTTCAACATGACGGAGGAGGAGTGGGACGAGGTGATCCAGGTACACCTGAAGGGTACCTTTACCGTGGTGAAACACGCCTGCATTGTCATGCGCCAGCAGCGCTCCGGCCGCATCATCACCTTCACCTCCGAATCGGGTCTGGTGGGCAACTCCGGTCAGGCCAACTACGGGGCGGCCAAGTCGGGCATCGCCGGACTGACCAAGGTGGTGGCGCGGGACATGGGGCGCTATGGGGTGACCGTCAACTCCATCGCTCCCCGGGCCTCCACCCGCATGACCGCGGCTGTGCCCGATGCGGTTCGCCAGATGCGGGTGGAGCGGGGTATCCAGGGCGTGGTGGAGGAGGCACAGCAGTTCCAGCAGTGGGAGCCTGAGGCGGTGGCCCCGCTGGTGGTCTATCTCGCCAGCGACTACGCCGCTGGCGTCAACGGCCAGACCTTCCTGGCCTACGGTGGGGTCATCGCCCTGATGTCGCAGCCGCGGCTGACCCGGTGCATCTTCAAGGAGGGGCGCTGGACGCCCGAGGAGCTGGCAGAGCGCTGTCCTCAGTACCTGACGGCGGGGTTGCCCAATCCCTCGCCGCCTCAGGCGTTGTACCAGACGCAGCCTGCTGGGGGGTCATCGGATGGGTAGTATGTTGAAGGACAAGGTAGCGGTAGTCACTGGCTCGGGCAGGGGAATAGGCCGGGGCGTGGCCCTCGCCTTGGCTGACCAGGGTGCCCGGGTGGTGGTGAATGACATCGGAGCCAGCCTGGATGGCACCGGCTTCGACCAGGGCCCCGCGGACCAGGTGGTGCAGGAGATACAGGCCGCTGGCGGTGTGGCCGTGGCCAGCTACGACTCGGTGGCTACCATGGAGGGTGGGGAGAGGATTGTCCGCACCGCTCTGGACCACTTCGGCAGGCTAGACGTGCTGGTCACGCCCCACGGCATCCTCCGGGACCGGATGGTGTTCAACATGACGGAGGAGGAGTGGGACGAGGTGATCCAGGTGCACCTGAAGGGTACCTTCGCTGTGGTGAAGGCTGCCTGCATTGTCATGCGCCAGCAGCGCTCCGGCCGCATCATCACCTTCACCTCCACCTCGGGGCTCTACGGCAACTCCGGTCAGGCCAACTACGGGGCGGCCAAGGACGCCATCGCGGGCTTCACCCGGGTGGTGGCGCGGGACATGGGGCGCTACGGGGTGACCGTCAACTCCATCTCCCCCAGTGCCGCCACGCGCATGGTGGCCTCCGTTGCCGAGGAGGCACGGCAGTTACGGGCTCAGCGGGGCATTCAGGGGGCCATGGGCACGTCCGGGGCCCTGCTGCGGGGGCACCCCGACGACATCGGCCCCTTCGCGGCCTGGCTGGCCTCGGACCAGGCAGCCCAGGTGAACGGCTACATCTTCTTTGTCACCGACGGCTTCATCGGTCTCATGGGAAACCCCGCGCCCGTAAGGGAGGTGTGGAAGGAGGGGCGGTGGACCGTGGAGGAGCTGATTAAGGTATTCCCCGCCAGCCTGGGGCACGAGCTGTTCAACCCGGCACCCCCTGTGCTGCCTCAACAGGGCTAGCCCGTGCTACCGCTCGCTAGGCCCAGCGGTGGTGCCGGCCAGCGCTAGCTGGCTCTGGCGGATCTCCCGCCACCGCCTGTGCCACAGCTCCATATAGGCGAAGGAGTGCCCGTTCCGCCGCACCAGGTCCACCTGCTGGAAGCCAGCCTTCTCGAAGCAGCGGCGCGCCCGCGTATTCCATTCCAGGGTATGGAGGTAGAGCCGTTCCAGGGAGAGGGTGGCGAAGAGCTGGTCTACCAGCAGGACCATGGCCTTGTAGCCGTAGCCCTGGCTCCAGTAGCGCTTGTCGCCGATCATGATGCCCACCTCGCCCTCCCGCCTGATGGTATCGATGTCGTAGCACATGCAGTTGCCGATGTGGACGCCATCCACCGTGTCGATGGCGTAGCGGCGGGCCCAGGGAGTGGGATAGCGGAGCTCGTTCCGATAGGCTTGGGAGAACTCGGAGAAGGACATGCGCAGAGGCATGGTGGCATCCAGGCGAGCCAGTTCCGGGTCACTCCGCCACCGGTAGTCGTCCTGGCAGTCCTCCAGCCGCTTCTCCCGCAGGATGACCCTATTACCCGTCAGCATCTCCCATCCGTGCTGTCTCGTGCGTTACCACGTCGATGGCCTTTTGGACGACGGCCAGCTCGCTGGGGAAGGTGAGCCTGGCGAGGGCCTCCTGAGCGGGGAACCAGCGCACCTCATCGAACTCCGGGTCGTGACGCGACACGTCGCCACCGACCGGGGTCATCAGGTAGAAATGAACCCGCTTGTGACAGCGCACCCGGTCCTGAGAGCGTACAAACCAGTACTCGGTGGTTCCGAGGAGGGGGCCGAGGGTTACCTCCAGGCCTGTCTCCTCCCGCACCTCCCGCAGCGCCGTCGCCTCGTAGCTCTCGCTCTCATCTGGGGTGCCCTTGGGCAGGCTCCACCGAGGAGGCTCCCGCTGTCCGCACAGCACGAACTCCAGGTGGCCATCGCGGGCCCGGTACACTACACCGCCCGCGGAGACCAGGTGTTGAACACGGTGGTGCCTCTCGTCCCCGCTCATCTGGTGTCTGCCAGTCCAGATGGGGTTATTGTAGGCCCCTGGGAAAGGCGAGGTCAAGGCAGCATAGTGCTCTGGGTTCCCATGTTGCCGGTGGAGAGGGTATAATAGCAGCGAGTTGGGACGTCGATGCTCGCTCTGGAGCGGGCTCGGCGCTCGCAGCAGGTTCGAGGGGAGGGCTTTTTGGGGCTCCAGTGGTACGTAGCCAAAACCAAACCGAGGGCTGAGCCTCCCGCTGCTCAATCCTGTGGATCACGCGCTCCGCAGTCATGGACCTACGAGACCCCTGCTTCCCTTGCCCAACGGATGATTAAGAGGGAATATCCAGCGGCTGGACCGTTTTTGAAGCATAAGCTACCGCCCTCCCCGCACTTGGCGGGGCTTCAGAGCGTGAGCCGCAACTTTTCC
>JBHIBI010000031.1:0-10595 GCA_046758985.1 Dehalococcoidia bacterium | reverse complement strand
CCTGGTACTTGGTGGGACACTTGATGATCACGTTGTCCGCCTGGAACTGCCCGTCCTGGGCATAGCGTCCCTCCAGCAGGATGTCCGAGTGAGGGTTGAAGAAGAGGTCCGGCAGCACGCCCTGGTAGCTGGCAGGGAGGGTCTGGGTGCCATCGGTGATGACGAACCGGGCCGTGACACTCCCCCTGTCCCGCTGGAAGGAGTCCGGCACTAGCTTCCCGATGACCCGCACCGTTCGGGCCTCCGCTGCCGTGCCCTGGGTGTTCAGTAGCTCTCCCACCGTGAGGTAGTAGAGGGTGTTGCCCGGAAAGGCTATGTAGACCAGGTATCCGATAGCCAGGGCGAGGATACCCACGCCCAAGAACAGCTTGGTCCGGGGATTGGAGAAGGAAGCTCCCCCTTGGGTCAGGTGGGCGGTCTCTTCAAAGGTATCCTTCGGTGTCGCCACGCGTTACCCCCGGCGAGCCGTGGCTCGGCGGTTCCAGCTCTCGCCCTGAACCGTCCTGGGTCCTACGGCGGGAAGCCCAGATAGAGTATACCGCAGGGAGGGCATGGCGTCACCCCCTACGCGGTGCACAGGGAGGGCTCTCCCTCAGGCTCAGGGGTGGCCTCAACCCAAGGGCGCATCCAGCGCGAGAGGGCCCCGACCGCAAGTCAGGGCCCTTCTGTAGCTCCTGTGTGGTTAGGGAGAAGGAGCGTGTTCCTAGAGTTGATACGACGCCATCAACTCCTCAACGCTCTTCGAGGGAGCCCTTTGGTGCAGCTTCTCCAGCCGCTGGTCCAGGGTCTGGCCATCGGGCCGTTGGTAGGTGATGCCCAGAGGGACCCCCCTAGACCGGATCAGCCGATAGGCGGCCTCCCGGTCCGTGGGGTCGTGGTCCTCGGGTACCTCCCAGATCAGCGGGGCGATATCCTTCTCCTTGTTGCCCTTGAGCACTTCGTAGGTATCCTTATAGGTGGTGCAGGGTGACTGCACGTTGATGATGGCGAATCCGGGGTAGTCCATGGCCTCCCCTATCATCCTGGCCATATCCTTGGGCTTGCTGGAGAAGGCCGAGGCTATGAAGGAGACCCCCAGCGACAGGTATAGCTCCAGCGGGTTGAGAGGATCTTCCACCTTCCCGTAGGGGGTGGAGCTGGTAGTCGCACCCATCTCGGTGGTCGGCGAGCTCTGCCCCTTGGTCAGGCCGTAGACACCGTTGTCCATAACGATGGCGGTCACGTTCAAGTTCCTGGCAGCCTGGGGGCCAATATGTTCCACCCCGATGCTGAGGAAATCCCCATCGCCGGCTACGATGACCACGTTCAGCTCGGGGCGGGCCATCTTGATCCCCAGGGCGATGGGGAGCGTCCTGCCGTGGATCCCGTGGAACCCGTAGGGCTGGGGGCCCTCCAGTAGATGCACCAGGTTGCCCGAGCACCCGATCCCTGCCACCACCACGTTGTTCTCCACTGGGAGCTCCGTCCGGATCATGCGCTCCTGCATGGCTATCTCCAGGGCGCGGCGCACCCCAAAGTCGCCACACCCGGGGCACCATTTGAAATCGTATTCGGGGTTCTTGGTGCTCACGCGATGGCCATCCTTTCTCGCGGGGCATGGAGCCTCTTGGTCACCCTCTTCACTAGGCCCCTGACCTTAAAGGGCAACCCGGAGTACTGGGTGATGGCCTCTGCGCGGATACCCTCGGAGCGCAGGATGCTGGCGAACTGCCCCTGGTAGTTCAGCTCCGGCACCAGCACCAGCTCCTTTTGTTGCAGCTCCTCGAGCAGCCTTGGAGGCAGCGGGTGAACCTGCATGGTGTAGTACCACCCGAGGCGTTGCCCCTGGGCCATGAGGGTATCGTAGGCCTCCCGGGCGGGCCCCTTGGAACCGCCCCACGGCATGAGGGCGATGGGCTCCTGGGCGTTTTCGCACTCGTAGGTGCCATCCTCCAGGAGCTTCAACTTGCTGAAGCGGCGCTCCGTCATCTGGATGTGGCGGTTGGGCAGGTGGGTGGTGTCCCCGAAGGGATCGTGCTCACTGGCGTTGGCGATGTAGGCCCCGGGAGAGCCTGGAAGGGGCATGGGGGATACCTCGGGGCTCTCATAGCGCAGATAGCCGTCCTTACCCTGGTAGACCTGCCGGTTCTCTATCACCACCCTGCTGAGGTCGGGCTTGGGGATGTTCTGAGCCCGCTCCGCCAGGGACATCTCGCTCAAGAGGACTACCGGTCCCTGATACCGCTCCGCCCAGTTGAAGGCATTGATGATCGCGTAGAAGCACTCCTCCACGCTGCCCGGCGCAATGATGGGCAGCCGGACGTCACCGTGGCAGGGCGTGAGGGCCGCCAGCAGGTCAGCCTGTTCCGTCTTGGTGGGGAGGCCGGTAGCGGGCCCGCCCCGCTGGACGTCCACCACAACTGCCGGGACCTCGGTCATCCATCCCAGGCCCAGGCCCTCGCTCATCAGGGAGAACCCGGGTCCCGAGGTGGCGGTCATGGCCTTTTTCCCGGCGAACCCCGCCCCCAGTACCGAGGTGATGGCCTCGATCTCCGAGCTCACCTGGTAGGCGGACCTCCCCGAGCCCATGAGGTTGCGCTCCATGAAGACCAGGATGGGGGTGGCTGGCGAGATGGGGTACCCAGCGTAAAACTCCAAGCCCGCCGCCAGGGCACCCAGGGAGAGCGCCTCGTTACCCTTCACCAGGAGCTGCTCCCCTTCAGGTTTCTGGGGAGGGGCCAGCTCACCAATGTGAAGCTCGCTGCCAGCAGCGAACTCCCGGCCCAGGGTGAGGGCTGCGAGGTTGGTCTGAATGACGGCGTCGCGGCCCTTGAACCGCCGGGCGATGAACTCCTGGAGGTTCTTCTCCGGCAGGTGGAGCAGGTAGGCGAGAGCGCCCATGACCACCATGTTCACCGACCGGGTTTCACCCACTCGCTTAGCCAGCCTATCCAGGGGGATGCAGAGGACACGACCGTTGGAGCTGCCCGGGGGAGCCTCAGAGTCGGAGTTGTACAGCACAACGCCACTGGCGTGGACTTCCTGTTGGTGCGTTGCGTAGGCGTCCTGGTTCAGGGCCACCAGCACATCCACGTCGTCGCCGGGGCTCAGGACGGGCGTGGTGGAGATGCGGGCTTGGGTCCAGGTGGGACCTCCTATGATCTGGGAGGGGAAGGTGGCAAAGGTGAGGACGTGGTACCCCACATCGGCGGCGACCCGGGCCAGCATCTCCGCCATGGTCACCATCCCCTGACCACCCTCGCCTGCGAACCGGACCACGAAGCTCTGCCTGCTCACCGGAGTGCCCTTCTCATGAGCATCTTGTTCCTGTAGCTGCCGAGTCCCACGAGTCAGGTCTCTGCCTGCGGGGGCCTACGAGGCCCACCAAAGATTTACTATAGCACCCGTTACGATAACTTGTCAATCAACGAAGGATTGTGAACGGTTTCTCGAAGTTCAGCGGCGTTTCCTTTAAGACTTTAAGGTGTATTTTCTCCATATCCCCGCTATAAAGGTGCCTTTTCTGTCAGCAGATCAGCGTCTCCTGCTGAGAAGGGGTACGCCGTTGCCCTTTCATGCTCCATCCCCATGATACGACGTCCTCTTCCCTCTCGGGGAGGCAAGGCCCAGAGGAGCCGTCCCGAAAAGGCGGCTTTGCAATGGGCGGCTCCCGGAATTTGCCAGAAATCGATGTTACAGGTGGAAGACCACCATCTTCAGCTCGGTCATCTCCTCCACGGCGTAGCGGGGCCCCTCCTTGCCCATGCCGCTCTCTTTGAGCCCGCCGTAGGGCATCAGGTCGGCGCGCCACTGGGGCCCTGCGTTGATGTGGAGGTTGCCCGACTGGACCTCCCGGGCGAACTTCATGGCCCAGTCCACGTTCTGGGTGAAGATGCCCGCGCTGAGGCCGTAGTTGGTGTCGTTGGCCAGGGCGATGGCCTCGTCGATGTCGTTCACCCGGGTCACTGCCACGGCGGGGCCGAACAACTCGTCGCAGGAGATGCGCATCTCCGGCTTCACGTCGGCCACGACGGTGGGCACGTGCATGGTGCCGCTGCGCTCGCCCCCAGTCACCACCCGCGCCCCGCTGGCCACGGCCTCCTGGATCCACTGCTGGACCCGGACGGCGTCCGCCTCCCGGATCATGGGGCCCATCTTCACCGTCTCCTCTAAGGGATTCCCGGTGGTGATGGCCTCCACCTGGGGCTTGAGGGCGTCCAGAAAGTCGCCGTAGACCTTCCCATCGGCCAACACCCGCTGGGTGGAGATGCAGACCTGCCCGGCGTTGGTGTAACCGGTGATGGCTGTAGCCTGGGCCACCTTATTCAGGTCGGCGTCGGGCATGACGATCAGCGGGCAGTTGGAGCCCAGCTCCATGGTCACCTTCTTCAGTCCAGCGACGCGGCAGATATGCTCGCCCACATCCCTGCTGCCGGTGAAGGTGATCTTCCGCACCCTGGGGTCGGCACACAGGGCGTCGCCGATGGCACCGCCGGGGCCGATAAGGCACTGGAGCGCCTCAGGGGGTGTGCCCGCCTCCAGCAGGACCTCCGTCAGCTTCAGGGCTGAGAGGGGGGTGTCGGTGGCTGGCTTGATGATGACGGCGTTGCCCGCCGCCAGGGCAGGCCCTACCTTGTGGCACACCAGGTTGAGGGGGAAGTTGAAGGGGCTGATGGCCACCACCACGCCGCAGGGCACCCGGATGGTGAAGCCAAACTGCCGGGTGGCTCCAGCGGAGGCATCCAGGGGAATGGTCTCCCCGTAGAGCCGTTTGGCCTCCTCCGCCGAGAGGGTTATGGTCTGGATGGCCCGCTGTACCTCCACCCGGGCATCGCTGATGACCTTCCCCTCTTCCAGGGTGATGGTGCGGGCAAACTCTTCGGCTCGCTCTGCCAGTAGGTCCGCCGCCTTGTGCAGGATGGTGTAGCGTTGGAGGGCAGGCATCTTGGCCATGATGGTCGCGCCCCGCTCCGCCGTGGCCACCGCCGTGGCCACATCCTCCAGGTCGCCCTTGGGCACCGTATCCAGCACCGACCCATCGAAGGGGTTCACCACCGGTATCCTCTCCGACTTGTCTATCCACTCCCCGCCGACAATCATCTTCATGGTGCTACCTCCGCCAGTGCGAAAGATGGGGTCAACTCGTCCTGGAAGCTGCTCCCCCGTGCCGTCTACTCTACCTGGGGCAAGGAGTTGGTGTCAACCGAGGGTTCCCAGTCGCTCCACCACAGGCCAGGGCTAGCCGCAAATCATGGGGTAAGCATTCCGCTGGTGCGCTGCCCAGAGTTCGACCCTGGGCGGCTGCTGCTTCAGGACATTCGACAGCGGGCGGCCAAGGGTGTAAGCTACCGTGGATTACCCAGGATGCGCCAGCGGGCACCCCGGCTTCACTGAAGGAGGGAGGATGCAGATAGCCGACGGGGTGTACAGCATTGCGGTCCCCATGCCCTGGAACGCTGCCATCCCCGATGGGGGTTTGACCCACACCTGGGTGTACCTGCTGCGGGAGGAGTCGGGCTGGCTGATGATCGACGCCGGGCTGAATACGGAGGAGGGGTTCCAGGCCTGGCAGCGGGCCGTCCAGGAGCTGGGCATCCCCTTCACCGGTATCCGGTGGCTGCTGGCCACCCACCATCACCGCGATCACCTGGGGTTGGCTGGAAAAGTCCAGGCCCTCACCGGCGCCCGGCTCATCATGCACGAGGTGGATGGCAAGGCGCTGCTGCACTTCCGCCACCTGGCCTTCCGTGTTGAGGCCCCCGATCAGTTGCGGGCCTGGCTGCGGGAGTGCGGCATGCCCCAGGAGGAGGCAGCCCAGGCCCAGCCGCCCTGGTCCGCCGCCGGCCGGGATGACCCTCCCCAGATAGACGTGCCCATCCGCGGGGAGGGGGCATCGGTGGGAGACTCAGGCTCTCTGCGGGCCCTCTGGACGCCAGGCCACACGCCGGGCCACCTCTGTGTCCACGATGCCCGCCGCCGCCTCTTCTTCTCCGGCGACCATATCCTTCCCCACATTACCCCCAATGTGGGACAGCACCCCTTCAGCTACACCTCCAATCCCCTGGGTGACTACGTAGCCTCCCTGCGGCGGGTGCGGGATCTCCCTGCCGACCTGGTGCTGCCCGCCCACGAGAGCTCCTTCGCTAACCTGGCTGGCCGGGTGGACGAGCTGCTGGAGCACCACCGGCAGCGGCTGGAGGAGGTACTGGAGGCGGTGCGGGTGGGCCCTGCCTCTTCCTACCAGGTCACCAGCCGGATCCACTGGGACGTAGGGGCCTGGGAGGGGCTGAACACCACCACCCGCATCATGGCCCTCTTCGAGGCCCAGGCCCACATCGAGCACCTGGTGTCTGAAGGCCGGCTCCGCCAGCACCAGCGGGACGGGGTGGCCCTCTATCAGCTCGTCGAGAGCGCCTCCTGAGCTGCTCCTCTCCCCCTGGTTGTGGTGTTGCAGGGAAGCCCTTACAATCGAGGGTGAAACCTGCTCGGCGAGGAGGAGCTATTATGGCCACCCAGCAACCGGTCCGGGTAGAGCGTGATTCCATGGGGCCCATGGAGGTGCCCGCCGATGCCTACTACGGGGCCTCCACCATGCGGGCCGTCCTCAACTTCCCCATCAGCGACCTCCGGTTCCCTCGACGCTTCATCGCCGCTTTGGGCCTCATCAAGCTGGCGGCGGCCCGGGTGAACATGGAGCTGGAGCTGCTGGAGCACCACATCGGCGACGCCGTTGTCCAGGCGGCCCAGGAGGTGGTCGACGGCAGGCTGGACGACCAGTTCGTGGTGGACATCTTTCAGACCGGCTCGGGTACCTCCACCAACATGAACGCCAACGAGGTCATCGCCAACCGGGCCACCGAGCTCTTGGGGGGTGAGCGGGGCTCCCGGCTGGTGCACCCCAACGACCACGTCAACCGGGGCCAGTCCTCCAACGACGTCATCCCCACGGCCATCCACCTCTCGGCGCTGCTGGCTATCAACGAGGAGCTGGAGCCGGCCCTGGCGAAGCTCCAGGCGGCCCTGGAGGCCAAGGCCCAGGAGTTCTGGCCGGTGATCAAGACGGGGCGCACCCACCTCCAGGACGCTACCCCCATCCGGCTGGGGCAGGAGTTCCGGGGCTTCGCCGGGCAGGCGGAGCGGGCTCTGCGGCGGCTGCGCCACGTCCAGGAGGAGCTGGGAGAGGTGGCCCTGGGAGGCACCGCTGTGGGCACTGGCGTCAACACCCACCCCGAGTTCGCCAGCCGTGTCTGCCAGGAGCTGTCGGAGGCCACGGGGATCGGGGTCAACGTGTGGGAGAGCAGCAACCACTTCCAGGCCCAGAGCACCCTGGACACTGTGGTGGAGGCCAGCGGCGTGGTGCGTAGCGTCGCCATCAGCCTGATGAAGATCGCCAACGACATCCGCTGGATGGGCTCGGGGCCCCGGGCCGGTCTGGGGGAGATGGAGCTGCCTGAGGTCCAGCCCGGCAGCTCCATCATGCCGGGCAAGGTGAACCCCGTCATCTGCGAGTCCCTCATCCAGGCGGCGGCCCAGGTGGTGGGCAACGATACCGCCGTGGCCGTGGCCGGCCAGGGAGGCTACTTCGAGCTGAACACCATGATGCCCGTGGCGGCCTACAACCTGCTCCAGTCCATCAGCCTGTTGACCCGGGCCACGGACAACTTTGTGGAGCAGTGCGTCCGGGGCCTCAAGGCGACGGAGAGAGGCCCCGAGCTGGTGGAGCGGGGCCTGATGATGGGCACCGCCCTGGCACCCGTTATTGGCTACGATAAGGCCGCCGAGATCGCTAAGGAGGCCGCCAAGACGGGGAAGAGCGTCCGCGAGGTAGCCCAGGAGCGGGCCCCCCTCTCCGAGGAGGAGCTGGCCCGCATCTTAGACCCGGCCAAGATGACCGAGCCCGGCCTGGAGGCGGGGCCGGCATCCGGCTAGGGCGCTTGCGGCGGGCCCTCTAGAGCCCCAGGTGCTCCAGTTGGGCGTCGTCCATGCCGAAGTGGTGGGCCAGCTCGTGGGCCACGGTGATGCGGACCTCCTCCCGGATCTCCTCCGGGGTACGGCAGGCGGCCTCGATGGGCCCCTGAAAGAGGGCGACCCGGTCGGGCAGGGCCAGGTTATACCCCTCCCGTTCCACCTGGGGGATGCCCTGGTACAGCCCTAGCAGCTCGTGGGGGTCCGACAGCCCCTGCTCCTCCAGTTGCTCCAGGGTGGGCCAGGCCTCGACGATGATGTCCACGTTGTCCAGCCAGCCCCGGATCTGCTCCGGGAGCTCCTGGACCGCTTCTACCACCAGCCGTTGGAACTCCGCTCTGGTCAAACGCATAGCCGCTCACGGTGTCCCCAGAGGATGGGGAGAGAAGGGGTGGTGCTCAGAACGCTTAGGATATAATAGCACGGGCTGGTGCTTGATGGATGCGACGGACTTCCTGAAGATCTTTGCCTGGGCCATGACCCCCATCGGGGAGCTGCGGCTCTCCATACCCCTGGCCATCGTCGACATGGGGATGCCCTGGTACCAGGCGTTGCTCCTCTCCCTGGCGGGGAACATGGTCCCCGTCCTCTTCCTGGTGCTGGGGCTGGAGCGCATCGCACGGGTGCTGCAGAGCTTTCCCAACCCGCTGGGCAGGCTGTTGGCCTGGAGGTCGGAGCGGTTACGGCGGGTCCACCAGGAGCGGTTCCGCAAGTACGGGGCCGTGCTGCTGGTGGCCTTGGTGGCCATTCCTCTCCCCTTCACCGGTGCCTGGACGGGCTCCCTGGCGGCCTGGGTGTTCCAGGTCCCCGCCCGCACCGCCATCCCCCTCATCGCCCTGGGGGTGCTCATCGCGGGTACCGTAGTCACCGCTTTGACTGTGGCCGGAGTCCAGGTCAGCATCTTCCTGGCCCACCGCTAGCGTCTGCCCCGTCACGCTCACGGAGCAGGGGCCACCTCCAGGGTGTAGGCGGCAGGCTGGGTGGTGAAGGGGGTCAGGGCCCCCACCACGATGATGGCCCGGTCCAGGCGCGTCCCGAAGCCCTCCAGTCGCCACTGGCCAGAGTTGTCCGCTCCCAGGGGCACCTCGTGTACCGTAGTGGTCTCACCCAGCTCGATGACCTGCACGGTGTACTCCTGGGGCACCCGGTTGACGATGCGCACGAACCCCTCCGCCTGCCAGCCGGTGTCCACGCTGGCGTCGTCCTGAAAGCCGGTCTCCGGGATGGCGATACGGTCCAGGCAGAGGCCGGTCCCGTTGAGGGCATCGTCGGTCACGTAGTGCAGGCGCAGCAGGAGGCGTTGCCCGGCGTAGGCGGAGAGGTCGACCTCATCCTCTACCCAGCCGTCGCTCTCTCCGCTGTAGCCCGGGCCGAAGGCGAGGCCCACGGGGTTGGCGGGGATGGCGTGCTGCCCCGAGAGGATATCCCAGGTGGCCCCGCCGTTGACAGAGACCTGGACGTAGGCGTAGTCCCATTCTCTCTCGATCTCGTACCACAGCCGCAACTGGAGGGTGGCCTGCTCCACGCCGGAGAGGTCGAGGGGGCGCGTGAGGCTTGCACTGATGGAGTCCCCCCGGTTGCTCCACCAGCAGCGGCCTCCCGTGGGCGGGTCCAGGGGCAGCAGGGGCGTGGTGGTCTCCCCCTGGAAGCGCAGCAGGAAGTCGCCCTCCTTCAGCCGCAGCTCCGAGTAGTCGGCGGCGTACTGGGGGACGGACCCTGAGACCGTGCGAGGCCGCTCCAGGGTGCGGGCAGGGGAGACCCGACCCCTCACCTCCTCATAGCCGTACAGCTCGCTGTCGGGGTCGTTGAGGACGTTGGCCACCGTCCACTGCTGGAACACCTCCCGGAAGGTAGCCTGGTACCCCTGGCTCTGGAGGTACCCGTTGATGGCCTCAACACCCTTGGCGGGCTGGGCCACCAGGTGCTTGAGGGAGGCGTAGCCCCCGTAGTGCTGGGCCAGGTAGTCCGCAAAGAGGAAGGAGGCGGCGTAGTAGGGCGCGCTGCTTTGCAGGTCCAGGGGCCAGTGCACCAGAGACACGCCGGGGGCGGGGAAGAAGTGCCCTGCCAGGCGGAAGCTGGGGCTCACCAGGCGGGCGGCAACCTCAGAGAGCCCTTCGTTGAGCCAGGTGTCCTGGTGGGGGTTGGCCCACCAGTGGAGGACGTGCTGAAGCTCGTGGGCTAGGACGCTGGTGTAGGTATCGGAGCCCGGCAGAATGTGGGCGGCGTCGAGGTAGAGCATCTCGCGCTGGTTGCTCTGGGGATAGGCCACCGCGGGATAGAGGTCAAGGGAGCTGAAGTAGCCGCCTGCGCCGCGCAGTCGGGCGTTGAGGATGGTGATGCGACCCCCCTCAGGACGGTCGCCGGTCCCCAGGGTGGCGACCACCGTGGGATAGACCTCTTCCTCGAAGGCGCTGGCCGCCCGGCGCAGGAGTTCGACGGGTATATCCAGCCCCTCCTCCACGTACCAGTAGGCCCGGGGGCTGATGTGGAGCAGCTGGGCCTGGACGGTGTAGACCGCGGGCTCTTGTACATCCGCTACCCAGAAGCTCTCTCGGTGGCCTAGGGGGAGGTCCTGGGGCCAGGGCTGCTCCAACCGGCGCACCGGTTCCCGGCTCTTCAGCCGGAGCTGCTGGGCCAGGGTGGGGGGGTCC
>JBHIBI010000030.1:0-11094 GCA_046758985.1 Dehalococcoidia bacterium | reverse complement strand
ACGGGACCTCCCTGGATGCCTACACTACTTATCCTCAGCTCGCCACCGCGGCTCCTCCGGCGCCCACCCTGAGCCAGGAGGACTACCGCTGGTACGCCAACGCCGACGCCGTCCAGCCCACCACCGCCCTGGCAACCGAGAATACCGCTATCACCAACACCACCCCTGGCACCGTCTACCGGCTGCGTATGAACGTAGAGGACGCCGGAGCTGAGCTGCCCGCCGGTGAAGTGTTCAAGCTCCAGTACAGCACCTCCACCCTTGGCCCCTGGACCGATGTGGGTGCCCTGGCCTCCGCCGAGATCTGGCGCGGCTTCGACAACCTTACCCCCGCCGACGGAGCTACGGTCAGCGCTACGCTGCTGACTACCTCTACAGTAGTGGAGACCTACGAGGAGACCAACAACTCTGCAACCACCCCCAACGCCATCCTGGTAAGTGGGCGTGGTGAGTGGGACTGGGTGGTGGAGAACAACGGTGCCGCTGAGAGCACTACTTACTTCTTCCGCATGGTTAAGGGTGATGCCACGGCGCTGGATGCCTACACTACCTACCCACAACTCTCCACTGCGGCATCTACCCTCACCCAGGACAGCTACCGGTGGTTTGCCAATGCCGATGATGTCCAGCCGGGGGCAGCTCTGGCTGCGGAGAACATCGCTATCACCTCGGTGACCGCCGGCCAGGTGCTCCGGCTGAGGCTCTCCTTGCAGGAGTCCACGTACCTTACGCCTGCCGGTCAAGTGTTCAAGCTCCAGTACGCCACCTCCACCGCCGGCCCCTGGACCGATGTGGGTGCCCTGGCCTCCGCCGAGATCTGGCGTGGCTTTGATAATCCCACGCCGCTGGATGGGGCCTCCATTACGGCCACGTTGCTCTCTGGAGCTACGATCCTGGAGACCTATGAGGAGGCCAACAACTCGGCGGCCACGCCCAACGCCATCATCCTGGGGAACGCCGCTGAGTGGGACTGGGTTCTGGAGAACAACAATGCCAACGCCAGCACTACCTACTACTTCCGGGTAGTCTTCTCCGATGGTTCCGCTGTGGATAGCTACACCGCCTATCCGCAACTCTCCACCGCCTCGGGAGGGGAGGTGCTGACCCAGAACCAGTACCGCTGGTACGACAACGCCGACGCCGTTCAGCCGGGAGCGGCCCTAGCGGCCGAAGACACCCCGTTCACCAGCGCCAGCAGCGGCACAGTCTACCACCTGCGCATGAATATCAACAATACGGGGGTAAACTTGCCTGCTGGCGAGGTGTTCAAGCTGCAGTACAGCACCTCCACCGCCGGCCCCTGGACCGATGTGGGAGCCCCAGGTTCTGGCGCAACTTGGCGTGGCTTCGACAACCCTACACCCGCCGACGGTGCTGCCCTCACCTCTGCCCTGCTCTCTTCTTCCTTCAACAATGACCGAGAGACCTACGAGGAGGCTAATGACTCCGTCCCTACCCCTAACGACATCAGGGCTAACAAACCCAACGAGTGGGGCTGGGTGCTTCAGGCCAACCCTGCCCAGGTAGCGACCAGCTACTTCTTCCGGATGGTCAGGAGCGGTGGGGCGCCGCTGGATGGCTACACCACCTATCCTGAGATCTCCATCCCTAACACCCCGCCCGACGCGCCCAGCGCTCTGGGGCCGGCCCAGTTTATTGACAACGCCACCGGCTGGACCAACGACAACACGCCAACCCTCTCCTTCACGCTTTCAGACCCCGATACAGGGCAGCAGGTACGCTACCAGGTTCAGATCGCCACCGACAGCGGGTTTACCGCCCTGGTGGTGGACTTCACCTCCAACCTTCAGGCCCAGGGTGCCACCTCCTTTACCGTCGGCCAGACTGGTGGGACCTACGCTACCGGGTCTGCGGGCATGACCCTGGCGGACACCGCTGCGGGCTACTTCTGGCGGGTGGAGACCATTGACGAACTGGCAGCGGCAAGCGGGTACAGCGACGCAGGAGCTCCGGCTACTGCCGACTTCCGGGTGGACGCCACACCCCCCTCAGGTGGCGTGGTTGACGATGGGCTCGGTGCCGACATCGACTTGAACGACGGCTCTCTTACCACCATGTCCGCCAACTGGGGCGGCTTTTCCGATGCTACCAGTGGCATCGCGGGGTACGAGTACTCGGTGGGGATGACTCCCGGGGCCACCGATGTCCGGGGCTGGACCAGCACCGGCCTGAGCACCTTGGTTACTGACGCCAGCCTTAACCTGCATACCGGCCAGACCTACTTCTTCAATGTCCGTGCCGTCGACGCTGCCGGCAACGTGACGGCCTCGCCAACCTCCTCCAACGGGCAGGCGGTACTTCCCACGCTGACCGTGGCTGTGAGTGCGACGGAGGTGGTGATGGGCAACTTTAACCCAGACAACAGCTTCACGCAGGTCCGCACCGTCACCGTTACCGTCTCCACCAATGCCTATCAGGGCTACGTGATACGAGCCTACACGCCTGACTTCCTCCGCTCGCTGAACAACCCGGCGGTGATCATCCCCGACTTCTCCGCGGGGAGCTATGCCTCACCTGCCGAGTGGAGCGGCAGCGGGTTTGGCTACAACACCGATGACTGTGACGTCAACAGTGGCCAGTTCTGGACCGGCGCTGGCTGCACGGGGAACCCCAAGTATGCTCCCTTTACCCACACCGGTGCGGGCGACATCGTTGCGGATCATACCGCCCTGGTCACCGGGGCCACAGGCCCGGTGGTGAATGAGCTATTCACCATCACGCTCCGGGCCACCACCGCCTCCGTCCAGCTCGCCTCGGAGTACGCCGTAGACCTCATCTTCGATGTTGTGCCCAGCTCCTAGGCCTGTCTGAATAGAGAAGCTGAGCCCTCCTCATGCTCCCTGTCCCACACCCTTGCCTGCCCCGGGACGGGCCTGCGGCGCTCTGAACTGCTGGGCCTGCGTCGGCAAGAAAGCGGCGGCGCTGCGGTTCGAGGAGAGGCTAGCGCGGCGGGAGACTGCTCATAACCCGGTTAGCGGTGGGCAGAGCGGTTAGCAAAAGGTTAGCAAACCGAGGCGGAGGGGGTGGGATTCGAACCCACGAGCTTCACGAAGGAAGCTAGCGATTTTCAAGACCGCCGCCTTCAACCGCTCGGCCACCCCTCCCCTTCTGGTGCCCGTCCCTTTCATTCTACCATACGGTGGCGGCGCCGCTGGGGCTTGGTATGGGGGAGGCTCTGGGTTATAATGGGGCCGAGGCCATGGAAACGTTCCGCGTCGTTATCGAGATCGGGGACCCTCAGGGGCAGCGCTATGAGGCGGTGGAGGCGTTGGTGGATACGGGTGCCACCTACACCACCTTACCCGCCTCGCTGCTGCGGCGGCTAGGGGTCACGTCCCATACCCGCGCTCTCTTTGAGTTGGCCGACGGAAGCCGGCGGGAGATGGAGGTGGGACAGACCTGGGTGCGGGTCAATGGCCGGGGAGTCATCAGCCTGGTGGTCTTTGGCGAAGAGGGAGCCGAGCCCCTGCTGGGGGCCTACACCCTGGAGGGGCTGCTTCTGGCCCCCGACCCGGTGGGGCGCCGCCTAGTCCCCGTGCCCGGGTTGTTGATGAAGCTCTGTCGGGCTGCCTCCGCTACGATGCTCGGGGGTAGCCAGACCGCAGTAGGAGGTGCCTATGAACCTGTACTGGCGAGAGCGAAGGGCAGGTCAGCGGCTGATGCTGGTCAGCGACGAGGGCGAGGAGCTGGAGGTGGGGGCTGTCCGGCAGACCCCGCGCGGCTTCGACGCCTTCGCCCAGGCCCTGGGGTACGAGCCGGGCCGCGCCCAGAAGGACTTTGCCACCATAGAGGAGGCCAAGGCCTTCGTGGAGTCCTTCCGGCCCTGGGAGCAGTACGAGGGAGGCCAGGGGCTGGAAGTGGATCCCGAAGTGCGTCCCGTTGCAGTTGAAGCCCCCGCTGCTGCGGAGAAGGAACCTGCTAAGGAGGTTGTAGAAGAGATGTCTACTGACGAGCCCACAACATCCAAGGAGCCGGAGGCTGAGAAGCCACCCGAGGAGGAGCCTGCCGCGGAGGAGGCCGCTAAGGAGCCGGAGGCCCCCGCCGCAGAGGAAGCGGCCCCTACCGCTGAGGAGAGGGAGGAGGCGCCCGCCCCCGCTACAGAGGAAGCTCCTGCTGAACCCGAGCCGGAGGAGCGCCCCTCTGCCGAGCCAGCCCCTGCTCCTACACCGGAGCCGCCACCACCACCGCCGGAGCCCGCGCCCCAGCCCCGCAAGCGCTGGTGGGAGTTCTGGAAGAGCGGGTAGGTGCCGAGGGCCTGGTGCGTCGCTGCCCGGCTAAGAAAATCCAGCTATAATAGACACCGTGATGAAGTACACCGTCGTCATTGAAAAGGGTCAAGAGGCGGGCTATGTAGTCTACTGCCCCGCTCTCAAGGGCTGTGTCTCTCAGGGCCGTACTCAAGAGGAGGCCCTGCGGAACATCAAGGAGGCCGCAGAGGTCTATATCGAGGCGCTCCTGGAGGATGGACTGCCGGTCCCTACCGAGGTTGGCACCGACACCGTAGAGGTGGAGGTCAGTGCCCGGTAGAAGGCTGCCTCGTGGCCTTTCAGGCAACGAGGTTGTCCGAGCGTTGCAACGGGCGGGGTTCTATCTCAAGCGTCAGAAGGGTAGTCACATGGTATTGCGGAGAGATGACCCCTTTGCCCAGGTTACCGTTCCCGCACATCGCAGCATCGATACCGGAACCTTAGCTTCGATTCTGGACGGCGCCGACCTGACAGTCGAAAGGTTTGTGCAGCTTCTCAGATAGTTCCCTTTACGGTTGGTTTGCCTATCATCGCGCCTCACGTCCTTGCGCCTCGCCCTCCCACCCTTGTCCTGCTACAATCATGCTAGCATGAGGCAGCCGTCTCGCAGCGTGCCCACGGAGGCAGAGGCCGAGGTGCGGCGGCGGGTCCAGCAGCGAGGCCGCATCACCTTCGCCGAGTTCATGGAGGTGGCCCTGTTCTGGCCCCGCGGCGGCTACTACACCTCCCTCGACCGCATCGGCCCCCAGGGGGACTTCTACACCGCGCCGGGGGCCCATCCCGCCTTCGGGGCCCTGCTATGCCTCCAGCTCTACCAGATGTGGCGGCTCCTGGGGGAGCCGCGGCCCTTTACCGTGGTGGAGCTGGGGGCGGGCGGCGGCCTCCTCTGCCACGACATCCTGGCCGCCAGCGTCCACCTTCCTCCAGCCTTCGGCCAGGCCCTTTCCCCCGACCGGTCGGGGGACTCAGGACAAGCCCTCCGCTACCTCTGCCTGGATAGGGTGCCCTCCCACGGCCACGAGGTGGGGCTGGAGGAGGGGCTGCGGCAGCGGGTGGCCCGCCTGGCCGCCGAGGGGGTGCCCCTGCGGGGCGTCACCGGCTGCATCCTCTCCAACGAGCTGGTGGACTCCTTCCCGGTGCACGTGGTGGAGCAACAGGACGGGAGACTCCGCGAGGTTTACGTAACGTTCGAAGGAGACAGGCTGGCGGAGGTGCTGGGAGAGCCCTCGACACCGGAGCTGGAGCGGAGGATACGAACCGTGGGCGTGTCGCTGCCCTCGGGGTACCGGGCGGAGGTGAACCTGGCCCTGGAGGAGTGGGTGGCCCAGGTGGCTGCGGCGTTGCAGCGGGGCTTCGTGCTGACCGTTGACTACGGCGACCACGCCCAGGGGCTCTACGCGCCCCACCGTCGCCGGGGCACCCTCACCTGCTACTACGAGCACACCCAGACCGACAGCCCCTACCAGCGCATCGGGCGGCAGGACATGAGTGCCTTCGTGGACTTCACCTCGCTGGTGGAGGCGGGCCGGCACCACGGGCTGGAGCCCGCAGGCTTCACCACCCAGCGGAGCTTCCTGACCAGCCTGGGCCTGCAACGGCTGGTGCGGAGGCTGGCCCTTCCGCAGGAAGGGCTGTCCCAGCCTCAGCAGGATGCCAACCGCATGGGCATGCTGGACATCGCCCGGCCCGGCGGCTTGGGGGAGTTTAGGGTGCTGGCCCAGGCTAAGGGGATCGAGGGCGCGGCGTTGTGGGGCTTCCGTGAGGAGGGCGCGCCCGCGGACGAGGCCCTGGCGGAGCTGCTGGAGGCGATGCCGGTGCCCCTGCTGACGTCCCGGCACATGCCGCTGCTGGAGGGTCGCTACCCGCACCTAGCTTGGCACCAGGGGGTGTATTGATGGCGCGAGGGATGATCGTTGACTCCAACGCTGTGGGCAAGGATACCCAGTTCGAGCCGCCCTTTGTCATCGCTTGGGGTGTGGACAGCAACACGGTAGGCTCCCAGACCATCACTATGGGCCGCACCATCGTCCCGCCGGGCACGCGGGACCTGAAGCCCCACTTCCATCAGTGCGAGGCGGTGTTCTACGTGGCCAAGGGCTCCATCCGCGTCTGGCTGGGCGAGGAACGGGAGGAGCATGTGGTGCCGGCGGGCTGCTTCGTCTATTCCCCCGCCGGGGAGGTGCACCGGCTGGAGAACATGAGCCAGACCGAGGAGGCGGAGCTGGTCTTCACCTACGGCAACTGCCCCAACCGCGAGGCGGCGGGAACGGTCTATCTGGACGCCTGGTAGGCCCCGCCTGCTCGTTGACAGTGCCTGGGTGCTCCCGTAAACTGGCTCCAGGCAAGTCTAAAAGTTCCCCCGAAGAAGGAGGTACTATGGGTGACCGACCGATGATCGTTGACTCCACCGCCGTGGGCAAGGACCTGAACTACGAACCGCCCCTGGTCATCGCCTGGGGTGTGGACAGCCATACGGTAGGCTCAGATACCATTACCATGGGGCGGACCATCGTCCCCCCAGGGGCGCGGAACCAGGCCCACCGCCACAAGAACTGCGAGGCGGTCTTCTACGTGGCCAAGGGCTCCATCCGGGTCCGGCTCGGCGAGGAGCGGGAGGAGCACGTCGTCCCCCAGGGCTGCTTTATCTACTCGCCCAAGGGCTTTATTCACGGCATAGAGAACATGAGCAAAACGGAAGAGGCGGAGCTGATCTTCACCTACGGCAACTGCCCTGACCGGGATGCAGCGGGCACCGAAGCCGTCGAGGGGCCCCAGACCTAAGGCCGGAGGACGCTAGGCTCCCCATTCATCGGTCTCTGGTGAGCAGGGACGGCGGTGTCACAGGCGATGCCGCCGTCCCTTGTGAGGCCATATCCAGCAGCAGAGGAGGGAGGTCTCTTGGCTATGCGTTTAGGGTTCATCGGTATCGGGAAGATGGGCAGTGCCATGGCTACCAATCTGCTCAAGGCGGGTTTCTCCCTGACGGTTCACGACGTCCGCGAGGAGGCCACCAGGCCCTTGCTGGAGCAGGGGGCGCGCCTGGGGGACTCGCCCCGGGCCGTGGCTGAGGCCAGCGAGGTGGTGCTCACCTCGCTCCCCGGCCCTCAGGAGGTGGAGCCGGTGGCCCTGGGGGAGGAGGGCATCATCCACGGCCTGGCCCCGGGCGGCGTCTATATCGACCTGAGCAGCAACTCGCCCTCTCTCATCCGCCACATCCACCAGCAGTTCCAGGAGCGCGGGTGCCACGTCATGGACGCCACGGTGGCTGGGCGGGCACCCCTGGCGTGGGAGCGGGAGCTGATGGTGATGGTGGGTGGCGACCCGGAGGTGCTCCAGCGATGCCGGCCCATCCTGGAGGCCATCGGCAAGCGCATCGTCTACTGCGGCCAGGTGGGCAACGGGATGATCTGCAAGCTGATGCACAACTGCATCAACGCCGTCTTTCGCCAGGCCACGGCGGAGTGCTTCACCCTGGGGGTCAAGGCGGGGGTGGACGCCCAGACCCTGTGGGAGGTGGTGCGGAACGGCATCACCTGCGCCGGCTCGGAGATCAACCGCACTCTGCGCAACACCTGGCTGAAGGGGGAGTTCGACACTGGCACGGGGAGCCTGTACATCTCCTACAAGGACACCTTCCTGGCTACGGAGCTGGGGAGGGAGTACCAGGTGCCCATGATGCTGGCCCAGTTGGCCCTGCAACAGCTCACGGCGGCCATGAACCGGGGGTGGGTGGACAGGGAGTCCACCATCGTGAACCTGCTGCAGGAGGAGCGGGCCGGGGTGCAGGTGCGCATCCCCGAGCCCACAGCAACCTAGGCGTCAGCGGCGCCGAGATCGAGGGTTGACACGGCATCGTACGGTGACTATGCTCCCTCCGTCGGGAGGGCAGCCCCAACCATGTGATCACAGAGGAGGTGGTCATGGTCCAGCAGGCGGTGCAGCAGGATGAGATGGTCCAGCGTGAGATCCGGCTGGCGAGCGCACGCTTTGTGCTCAACGGTGCCGACTACAACGATGTCCAACGGACGCTGGCCCGCATCTCCCGCTGGGAGGACTGGTGCCGGGAGTGGTCGGCCACGGCGGCGGTGCACGAAGAGAGGGCGAAGGAGGCCGAGGGGCAAGGTCACACCATCAGCGCCGGAGAGGCCTACATCATGGCCGGCGTCTGCTACCACTGGGCCAAGTTCCGATGGGTAGAAGACGAGGCCCAGTACCACGAGGCCCACCGGAAGTCCGTAGAGACCTTCTGGAAGGGGCTCAAGTATCTGGACCCCACCGCCGAGCGGCTGGAGATCCCCTTGGAGAACATCACCATGCCTGCCCACCTGCGACGCCCCCAGGGCGGCTCCCGTCCTCCGGTAGTCATTCTGTTGGGAGGGTCGGACTCCATCAAGGAAGAGTTCTACTACTGGGCGGGCGTCTTCCTCAAGCGAGGCATGGCTACCCTGGCCATGGATGGCCCTGGGCAGGGCGAGACCCGCGACAAGATGCCCGTTCGCCACGACTTTGAGAAGGCGGTGTCGGCCGCCATCGACTTCCTGGAGCGGCGTGACGATGTGGACGCTTCGACTGTGGGTGTCATCGGCCAGAGCATGGGCGGCTACTACGCGCCGCGGGCGGCCGCCTTCGACCAGCGGATCAAGGCGGCGGTGGCGTTGGGCGGGGCCCTGAAGGTCACACCCTCGCCCGAGCTCGTCCAGCGGGTGACCAGGTGGCAGATGTTCACCCACTGGTGCCAGACCCCCGAGGAGGTGGTGGAGAAGGCGGCCAGGCGCAACCTGGAGGGTGTCATCTCTAACATCCGGTGCCCCCTGCTGGTTGTCGCTGGCAAGCTGGATGCGCTGCAACCGTGGACGGTCACCGAGGAGCTGGCCCGTGCAGCGGGTGAGGCGGCCCAGTTTGTGCTGTACGAGGAGGGGAACCACGTGATGCAGAACATCCCCTACAAGTACCAGCCCCTGGTGGGGGACTGGATGGCCGAGCACCTGCGGGGCCGCTAGACTGAGGGCACTGCGTTCAGGTCCAGCTCCCCGGCGATGGGCTTCAGAGCCTCGATGACGAAGGCGATGTGCTCGTCCAGCTCCACCCCTAGCTCCTGGACGCCCTGGAGAATATCGTCGCGGTTGATCTCCCGGGCGAAGGCCTTGTCCTTCATCTTCTTGCGCACCGAGCGGGGCTCCAGGTCGTCCAGGCTGCGGCTGGGGCGCACCAGGGTCACGGCGCGGATGAAGCCCGTCAGCTCGTCCACGGCGAAGAGGGCCTTCTCCATGGGCGTCTCACGTGGGGTGCCGGTGTGGTTGCCGTGGGAGAGGACGGCGCGGACCAGCTCCTCGGGCGCGCCCCGCTCCTGGAGGATGCGGGCGCCGGTGTGGGGGTGGTCCTGGGGCGTGGGGCAAACCTCCCAGTCGAAGTCGTGCAGCAGGCCGGCGACGCTCCACCGCTCCTCGTCCTCGCCGAGCTTGCGGGCGTAGGCCCGCATAGCGGCCTCCACGGCCAGCAGGTGCTTGCGCAGGCTGTCGGTCTGCACGAACTCCTCCACCAGCCTCCAGGCGCTGTCACGGTCCATCGGGCACCTCCTCCTGCTCTTCTTCCGGCTCGGGCTTGGTCATGAAGTAGCGGGTGATGGCGGGCGCGCAGCGGCGGGCGGTGGTGATGAAGCCGGTGTGGGCCACCATCCGGTGGTCGGGCCGCACGCTGCGCCGGGTGACGTGCCAGGGTCGCAGCAGCACCTCCACCGTCTCGATGAGCTGGAACTGGCCCTGGCCCCGCAGGGCCTCCACCAGCCGGTGCACCTGGAGCACCGTGGGGAGGAAGCTCAGCAGGATGCCCCCGGGCACCAGGACCTCGGCGGCATGGGGCACCACCAGCCAGGGCTCGGGCACGTCCAGCACCACCCGGTCCACCTCCCGCTCCTCGATGGCCTCGTAGACGCTGCCCAGCTTCACCTCCAGGTTGTGGGTGTTGGGGAGGAGGGAGGCGATGTTGCGCTTGGCCCGCTCCACCAGCTCCGGGCGCAGCTCGTAGGAGACGACGCACCCCCGTTCGCCCACGGCCCGCAGCAGGGCCAGGGTGAGGGCGCCGGAGCCCAGGCCCGCCTCGACGACGGTGGCTCCGGGGAAGATGTCGCCCAGCACCAGGATGGCCCCCAGGTCCTTGGGGTAGATGACCTGGGCCGTCCGGGGCATCTCCAGGATGTAGTCTGCCAGCGAGGGCTTCAGGGCCAGCACGAGGTGGTTTCCCGAGGTGTGCAGCCAGGAGCCCTCCTCCTGGCCGATGAGGTCGTCGTGGGCCAGGGTGCCCAGGTGGGAGTGGAAGGTATCCCCCGGCTTCAGGGTCAGCAGGTAGCGGTGGCCCTTGCGGTCCAGCAGCAGGGCTGGCTCCCCCTCCCGGAAGATGTAGCGTGGTGTCTCCGTAGGGTCCATCGTTGCCTATTATACAGCGGCCAGAAGAAGGGCTGTGACCTCGATGCGCGCTCCGGCGCTGGCCGAGGCGGACCGCCGGGGGAGCTGGTAGAGGGCCGCTTCGACTCTGGATCTGCAAGGGAGTCCCTTGGATAGGCCTAGCGTCTCCGAGTCGCTCCAATCAGAGGGGCCAAGACGAGCCAGAGCGCAATGGTCACCAGCATGGCCATAGGGTAGTCAATGGTCCCAAGGTCCAGCTCCGGGCCGATGATGCCCCAGAAGAGCATGGCGAGCCAGGCGCTGAAGAAGAACCCGGCACCAGCGGCAGGGATCCTGAAGAACACCCACATTCCGCGCACCTCCTGGACGGTGGGTTGATTATAGGGGGTAAGGCGGAGTGTTACCACTACCTTGATGAGATGCAA